>CANPXG010000032.1 GCA_947585795.1 uncultured Clostridia bacterium | reverse complement strand
CCAAATCCGGGGATCCTCTCGGTCGATTGGCATATCTCCATGTAGCTGTAGGCCAGCTTCTTGAAAGAGAGGTTCAGAGAATTCAGCAGGAGGCAGCCACTGCGGCTCAAAGCGCCGCCGCTACCGCCAGCGCGACCATCGCAAGAATTGAGGGAGAGCTGAGCGCGCTGCGCAACAGCGTAAATATATCTATGAGACAGCTCTTCCAACAGCAGGCGGTTGGCTTGGCGGTTGGAGTTGCCGGACTCGGACTTATGACATGGAGCTACTTAAACGAGGTCGGCCTTTGCGGAGAAAACAAGGAAATGGTTGATGTTTTCAAAAAAACCGAGCAGCGCACAGAGCAGCTCAAGGAGTCGGTTGAAAACGAATACCACAGGCTGTCCAGCTTGAAGGCGGCTGCGCTCGGCACGATAGTCACAGAATGCGACGTAAGATTAAGCGACCTCAATCAATACACCGAGGTTTGCAGCGGATATTTCGACGACGGCCATCTTGAGGATTTGGACCTTGAACAGCCCGAAAATATTCTGCCGAATGAAAGAACAACTCAATTTGCCTATGACCTTTCGGTGGCTCTTGCAAACGCAAACAGACGTCAGGACGCCGGTTACGAAAACTATCAGAAGGACTTTGAAAGACTCCAAGAGAATTTTGAACTCGTCTGCAATCTCCTCCTCATCAAAGACGGCGGCGACCCTCTTACCGCGCTTGATTCCGCTTATGCAAACATAGACAACTTCTCAAGCAGCTCTTATATGCTCAAACAGGCGTACCGCAGCAGCATTAAGGAAAGCCTTGATAAAGCGATTCAGCTCATAAGAGCGTATAAGCTGGCAAGCTACAAGTTTACTAAAAATTCCGACGGTACGCTCGCATCACGCACAAACGCGGACGGACAGAAGATTTATTTGATGAATCAGGATACCGTGGATTTGACTGACGAGGAGCTGTATGAAAAGGCTATAGAGCGCTTATCCGAGGATAATACATATATGTTTAGGACCGATGAAAGCGAGACAACCGAAGCGGAAAAGGAAATTAAAGACCGGATCAATAAAATGGTGGCAGAAGCAGATACCGAAGCGAACTATGTAGAGGGTCTGCTGGACAGATACGTGCCGAACAACGGCGTAAGAAGACAGTGGGATAACCCGAACATCGACGCACAGGTTAGGTACGCGAATAAAGAGTTTACGGTTAAAGACGCGCTTGAAAGGATTTGCAAGAAGTACCCCGAGGTGAATGAAATCGTTGATAGGTACATATCCTATTGCAAGCCGGTTATCGAATCCGTCGATACTTCAAAATACTCAAATTCATTATTCGCAAATATGCAATCCTGCGCGCAGCTTGAGAATGTGGTAAGCTACAACCCCGGAGGTACGTTAACATATACCGATGACAGCAATCACGCCAATTACAAACACTGGGGAACGAGTACATGCGAACCGATCGCCGCGCGTGTAAGTATTTATTGTCCTCCCCTGGTTGATCAATACGATTTGTTTTCGTTTGCAATTCGGGCAAAAGTAACAGATACAGCAGAGGCAAGGCAAAAGGAAATTAAGCCATACTGCTACTCTCTCGAAACCTATGTCACAAGCGTAGACAACTGTTGGGAAAACGACTATCAATTCAGAGCTTATACGAATTATACTGACGCACAGATCAATGAATTTTTCAGCAGACTGAAGGACAGCGGCAGAACCCTTATTGAGGAGCTGACAAACGCCGGTGTAAATATAAGCGAAGAATACGCAAATGCTACCAATGTTAAGGGCAAGGGCAGCGATAATAATGACAGCAGCAACCTTTACGGCATTGCGCTTTCTCATTCGACAGATTCAAAATATGACGCAGGAAAAGTCAAAAAATCATGGAACACCTTTACAAATCTCTATTATTGGGACGCGAAGAAAAAAGACGATATTTCACCGTACCGTATAATGGTATGGCGCGGACTCTCGGGCGAATGCAGAAACAGGGTTGCGATTTTAATCCCATAAGCTGTGTTGATGTTTACCCTTCTTCGGGGTAAAATAGAATAAAAAACGCAAGAGCGGACGGAAACTGCGGTTTCTATCCGCTCTTGCGCATATACATAATATTGCTTTGTGAATTTAAGACATTTAAGGAGAAGTCGACGGTGAAGCATAAAATAGCAAGAATAAAAATTATATCTGTTTTGCTGGCAGCGGTGCTGATTTTCACATCTTTTCCGGCTTGCTCAAGCAATAATGCGGAAAAAGAGGACAACAGAGACAGCCGCACCGTGCTGATATATATGTGCGGCTCCAATCTGGAAACGACCTTTGGAGCGGCGACGAAAAATATAGCCGAAATGCTCTCGGTCAAGCTGCCGAGCGGCGTTAATGTTATGATAGAAACAGGCGGAGCGAAAAAATGGCGGGATTATGATATAGCCAGCGATAAGATAAGCCGTTACACGATACGTAACGGCAGGCTTGTGCTTTTGCAGGCGCTTGAAAGGTCGAATATGGGCTATGTAAAAACATTTTCCGATTTTCTTGACTACGGCTTTAAAAAATTTCCTGCAAAAAATACAGCCGTAATACTTTGGGATCACGGCAGCGGTTGCATAAACGGTATGATAAGCGATGAAAATTATTCGGGTTCGCTCGGAATAGACGACATTAAAACCGCGTTTACCGACACAAAAAAGAAACATAAGGACGCCCATGTTGACATTTTGGGAATGGACGCGTGCCTTATGGCGAATTTTGAGACAGCCTTTACGCTCAAGGACTGCGCCGACTATATACTCGCCTCGGAGGAGATAGAGCCGACCGGCGGCTGGAATTACCGTTCGCTGTTCAGCGCGCTTGCCGAGAACAAAAATATTTCGGCTGAGAAGCTTGGCAAAGCCGTATGCGACGGATTTTGTGAAAAATATTCCGATTCCGACAGCAACGACGCTACGCTGTCGTTAATTGATTTGTCAAAAATCAATGAGGTAGCGGTCACCTTTAATGACATAATAGGAATGCTTGTAAACAAAAAAATTCAAGTTGAGGATATTCGCAAAATTGCCGACAGCGCCAACCATTCCAGTCGCTGCGGCGCAAACTCGGATTATACAGGATATTCAAACCTGATCGATATGCCGAACTTTGCCCAATATTACTGCGGTCTGCTTGGAAACCACGATTTTGCAAACGCTGTTTTAAACTGTATAACATACAGCGTGTCAACGGAAAATGACATGGGTTATGGAGGATTATCATTTTACTATCCTCTGAACATAAGTGCGGACGGTCTTAAGGAGTATTACGATAACATATGTCCTGTCCCCGCTTACAAGGCGTATATGAAGCAGGTATTTCAGGATATTCCTGATAACGTCATTGAGATAAAGGATGCTTCAATAACAAACGACGGTAAGCTCAAGGTAGATGTTACGGATGAGTCGCTTCCGTATATTCTTGAAAAGGAGTTTATACTTTATGAAATACTTGAGTACAGCGGCAAGGACGGAGAATATCCTTCGGAAAAAAATATAGAGAAGTTTAAAATGCTCGGCTATGATAATGATATTATCACCGAAAACGGCGGCAGGACATATATAAGCAACTTCAGAGGTGTAACCGCGGCGCTCAACGGCGTTGAGATTTATTATACCTTTGTTGGGAAGGATCATGATTCTTACTTTTTTGAAACGCCGGTGCGCGTCAACGGAAAGCCGTCATATCTTCGCTTTGCCTTTGTTTTTGATGAATCTAAGTTCAACAACGGATATTATGAGATAATCGGAGTTTGGGACGGTATCAACCCTACAAACGGAATGGTCGACAAGGGCTTCCGTCAGCTTAAGCCGGATGATGATGTTGACGCTTATATACTGACGGCAGGCAAAAAAGCCAGTGAAGATGACGAGTATATGAAAAAGGTGCCGAAAAGCGACGACGGCTATAAAATAACGGAGGAGCCGCTCAAGGGCAAGTATTATCTTTATATGTTCGATTTGCTGGATATTTACGGGAAAGCGTCTTCTGTGCGTGTAAGTGCGGTTTTCCGTATGACAAAAAGCCCTGAGGAGCTCAAGAAAAACCCTCTGCCCGACGGAGAATCCGCCGGAAAGATAGTTAATATGTGGTATAGTTAAATTGCGGTAAAAGGGATAGAATAAGGGCGTTTTTAATCATGAAATAAAAATATATTTTTTAGATTAAATTTTGCTTGCCTTAATAACAAAAAGCACCGGCATTTTTCTTGCCTTGATACTGAATTCGCTGTTTTCTGACTCGAGCAGATTTTTGTCGGAATCTTCTATAAGTCTTTCAATTTTAAAGCCGCAATCCGAAAGCGTGTTAATATATGTGCTTAGCTTTCGATTTGACAGCATTATCTCTTTTCCGCACATATCTGCCGAATACCATTTTTCATCAAAGTATGAATTTCCGAAAATATATTTGCCGTTTTGCGGATAGACACATTTGTGAATGGGATGAGACCAGCTGAAAACAAATTTGCCGTCCTTTTTCAGGTAGGAGTGAATAAGCGAAAAGGTTTTTTGCAAATCGGTACTCCATCCAATGCCAAAAACAGAATATATTAAATCAAAATAATTGTTGGGAATTTCACACTCTTTTTCCATTGGTACGCATATAAGTTTTGCCTTTATTCCTTGAGAATTGAGAAAATTTTTACTGCGTTTTAGTTGTTTCGTCGATATATCTATACCCCATAATTCTTTGGCTCCTTTGTCATGAATATATTTTATTGACCGACCGTTGCCGCATCCGATTTCAAGAGTGCGCTTGTTGTGTAAGTCACCGAGCAAGCCAAGGCTCTCCTCGGTAGTAAAGCCTCCATAGCTTGGTAATGCGGTTGAACCGAGAAATTCGCTGCCTATCGTGTCCCAAAATTCAGTGTTTGTGCAGTGGATATTGTCGGCACAATAATCAACATCTGATGCTCTGCCGGCGATTTGTCCTCCGACAATATTTTTTTAATATTTTCTGCTTGCTGAACAAGTGAGATCATATTTTCCTCTGCTTTTAATATGTAGTCGTCTCGGCTAAGCCGCATTCCGGAAAATAACTCGTTCAGGGTGATGCCGAGGGCGGAGCATAGCGCCGGCATAAGCGATACCTCCGGTATACCGTTGCCGCACTCCCATTTGCTTACCGTCTTATCACTTAATCCCAAAATTTCGGCAAATTCTCGTTGAGTCAAATTGCGTTCTTTTCTCAATTCGGCTATAAATTTTCCTATTTTTATCTGATCCATAAATTATTCCTCCGTGAAATTTCATTGATTTAATTATATATGAACAAAAGAACAAACTCCACCCACAGAGAGTAGAGTTTTATTTTTGTATTGGGCGGAGATAGTGGAATGGATTAGTCTTATGTTGCGGCAAGCCACAAGGGTTTGCCGCGACGTGGCAGGGGCAGAAGGACTTGAAGCTGCAAGCAACCCCTCTTGCGGTGCCCGAAAAATGTTTCCGCTTGGAGCGCGGACATTTTTCGACCGCTGCGCCAACACCGCCTCGCTGTTTCGCCCACCGGGCGCGCTCGGCGGCGTTGCCCGGCACGCGGTTTTACTGGATTGTTCAGGTGGCAGAGCGGCTCGGACACAGTTCTCCAACTACCGCTTTAAATTATTATGCTCACGCAGATAAGACAGATAAAATGAGCATATAAAAATCCTTTGACGGCGTATTTTCCGGTAAGATTTTTTGAAGGTTCGGAAGAAAATTTTTCGATATTTTTAGAAAATTTTTAGAAAGACGGTTTTTTCAAGGATTTGAAACGCCCTTTTTAAAAAGAAAAAAATCCTCAAAAACGGCTTAAACGCAGTGTTTAAGCCGTTTTTGCTTGGCAGGGGCAGAAGGACTTGAACCCTCGGCACGCGGTTTTGGAGCGTCAGACCGAGGTTATTGGTTACGCTTAACCCTTATTTTTTGTTATTATCCACCAATAAAACATCTGCAATATTTGTTGAATATTACTAAACAATTTCAATTTTTGTTATAATTAAAAAATAATTTGATAGAGGACTTGATAGAAAAGCCGACTGATGTTCAACATAGCAAGAATTGAAGTGTTCCATTTCATTTCTGTTTAATTATACACCCAAATAATAAGTTTGTCCACAGTAAAAACAAATCTATTGAGATTTAAGAAAGGAGTAATATGAATAACAGTCAATTAACTCTATTTTCCGAATATGATGATATTGTTACTATAGATGATGTAATGCAAATGCTTCATATCGGAAGATCTAATGTATATAAACTTCTTCGTGAAAAGAAACTAAAATCGGTGCGAATAGGAGTGAAATACATCATTCCCAAGAAAAGTGTTATAGAGTTGGTAACGATACCTTAATATGCATCGCTTCTTGTATAGAAGGTTGAGCGTCCGCCTCCGTGCCTAATGATAACGCCTTCCGATACAAGCTTTTTCAGCGCATTTTCAACAGATGCTTTTCCGATAGTAGGACAAAGCTTCATTATCTCGCTTTTTGTAAACTTACCGATTTTATATCCGACAGCTCTGCGGACAATTTCCGTAGAGCTTAATTTTTCGCTGACAATTTGTACCCTATCCCCAAAATCACGATAGGCAGCCAGAATTGTTCGAAGCAGATATTTTATGAACGGTGACGGATCTTCTGTTTCTTCGTTCCAACCTTTTTGGCACTCCTCAAGAGCATCATAATACAGACCTTTGTTTTTGGCGATTTTGCTTTCCAAAGAAATGTATCTGCCGACAACATATCCAGTTCTATATAGAAGCAAGGTGGTCAGAAGCCTGCTCATTCTTCCGTTTCCGTCATTGAAAGGGTGTATGCAAAGAAAGTCATGGATGAAAGTTGGAATGAGGATCAGCGAATCAACTTCTTTTGTATCAACAACTCGGTTAAAACTCTCGCAAATAGCATCAACAGCACTTGGCGTTTCAAATGGAGCGACAGGTGTAAAGATAACAAAGCTGTTTCCGTCAGCATCTGTTGCGCTGATATAGTTCTGTGTATTCTTGAATGTGCCGCCTATGCTTTTCTCAGAATACTGATATAAATCTCTGTGAAGTTGAAGAATATAATTTGCTCTTATGGGGATGTACTCATAGTTTTCATGAATCGTGTTAAGAACATCTCTGTAACCCATAATTTCTTTTTCATCACGGTTTTTGGGGGTAGTCTTGTCAGCAAATAGCTGCTTTAATCTTGTGTTAGTGGTACGAATACCTTCGATTTCATTGGATGCTTCTGTGCTTTGCACAATCGCAATTTCGACCAATTTGTCGAGTTCGTTAGGCTTTTGCTTCAGATAAAGCTCTTGCCTACCCTTGCACTCGTGAATTTGAGCGACAAGACCAAGAATTTCGTTATCCCAAGACCTGTTTTTAAGTTTAGCGTAGTCAAATTTTCTCATAATAATCGCCTCACTATCATCATTTATGCCTAAATTATAGAATAAATTAGGCGAATAGTCAACCTGTTTAGGAAATAAACCTATCCATTATTATTGCGTGATTTCAAAGCAATAAAACAATTTTTTGATTTCTACTCATTTTTGTTTTTCATACTTTTACTTCCTTTCATCGGCAAGCTAATCGTTTATACGGTCAGCTTGCCTACATAATAGATAATCGCATAATTTTATGTGACAGTTCTCTATTATATAATAGAATCGTAAGGAGGTAATGTGTTATGAAAAGCCCAAAATACCATCTATACCTGACGAACAAAGAATACACACAGGTTATAAACGCTCTTGTCGGATTGAAAAACGAGCTAATCAACGAAGGCAGATATACCGACGCGGTTGATGAACTCCTGATTAAATTTAGTAAGGCGAGAAAGAAAAACCTCAAGGTCGTATATACATACTGATTAAATGACTGTCTGTTTCAAAACAGGCAGTTTTTTTATGCCTCTTTTTAGATAGCAGCAAAGAAAAAGATTTTACATAGCTGCTATTACAGTTGGTAGCTATGAATACAACGAAAGGAGGTAAAACGATGCCAAACTGTAAAACAATAGCCGTTTGTAATCAAAAAGGCGGTGTTGGTAAGACAACAACCACGATGAATTTAGGTGTGGGACTGGCAATGCAAGATAAAAAGGTACTCCTTGTTGACTGTGATCCACAGGGTGATTTGACAACCTGTTTAGGATGGCAGAGAGTTGACGAGATACCTGTTACGCTTGCTACGAAATTGCACGAGATTATCCGCGACGAAAGCGCAGATGTTTCAAGCGGTATTCTCCACCACAGTGAGGGTGTTGACCTTATCCCGTCCAATACGGATTTAGAGGGCTTGGAGATGTATCTTGTTACGGCGATGAGCCGCGAGAACATTTTAAAAAGTTATCTGAACAAGGTTAAGTCTAACTATGACTATGTTCTGATTGATTGCAGACCGTCACTTGGTATGCTGACCTTAAACGCTTTAACGGCTGCGGACAGCGTAATTATTCCCGTACAGGCTCAGTATTTGCCTGCAAGAGCGATGACACAGCTTTTTCGGACTGTTTCAAAAGTAAAGGCGCATACCAATCCTAAGTTGGCGATTGACGGCATTTTGCTGACACTTGTCGATAACAGGACTAATCTTGCCAAAAGCACCATAGACGCAATTCAAGAGAACTTCGGAAAAGTTGTTAAGATTTTCAAAACAACCATACCGGTTGCAGTAAAAGCCGCCGAAGTATCTTCCAAAGGAAAGAGTATTTACGCCTATGAAGCGGGGAGTAAGGTTGCACAGGCATATTCCGTTTTCACTAAGGAGGTGCTTAACGATGCCAAAAAGAAAGAGCGACTTCGAACTTCCGACACTCGATGATTTATTCTCGACACAGGAGGAACGCGATGAAGCAAGGCTGGACAAAATCAGGGATATTCCTTTGGATATGATTGACGATTTCCCCGACCACCCGTTTCAAGTGCGTGACAATGAGGATATGCAACAGCTTGTCGATAGCATTAAATCACGCGGTGTACTAACTCCTGCTGTTCTTCGCCAAAAGGAGGACGGCAGATATGAGATTGTCAGCGGTCACAGAAGAAAACGAGCTTGCGAACTTGCGGGACTTGATACTCTTAGAAGCGAGATAAAGGATTTAACCCGTGATGAAGCTATCATCTATATGGTGGAGAGCAATTTTCAGCGTTCTTCTATTCTGCCGAGTGAAAAAGCATTTTCCTACAAAATGCGGCTTGAAGCGATGAAACGACAGGCAGGCAGACCGAAGAAAGAAAACGCGACACCGGTGGTGTCAGATTTTGAACGGTTACGCAGTAATGAAGAACTGGGTGAACAGGTTGGAGAAAGTAGAGAACAAATCCGCAGATATATCCGCTTAACTCACCTCATTCCTGAATTGTTGGACTTGGTGGACGAGGGTAGTATCAAAATGCGCCCTGCTGTTGAGCTTTCCTATCTTGATTTTGATTTTCAGAAAGATGTTTTTGAGGAAATTGAGGTTACACAATCTACTCCGTCCCACGCACAGACTATTCGTATGAGAAAAATGCAGGACGAAGGAACTCTAAACACAGAGGAAATCCGAAACATTATGTCGGAGGAAAAACCTAACCAAAAGGAACGCATTATACTCCGCGGCGAGAAAATCAGAAAGCTCATTCCAAAAGCTGTTCCGATGGAGCAGACGGAAGATTATATTTACAAGGCTATTGAATATTACAACAAGTTTCTTAGCAAAAAGCGGTCAGAGCGTGACAGCAGATAGGTGGACTTATTTTTTGAAAATCCCCTTTCTCACACTCTAACCCCTAAGACTGACTGTTACTCTCCGAAAAGAAAGATAATATATCTTATAATTTAATCTATCTATGAAATCAAAATCTTTCTTATAAACGAGTGTAACGGCACAAACACACAATTTCAATCACACGGGCGGTTTATCCGCCCGATTTTTTATGGAGGTTATTTCGATGAAGAAAGTAATTCACAAGAGCTTTTTTAAAAGAGGGACGGCTATTCTGCTAACCCTGATTTGTTTGATTTCGACCGTATGTATCGTGTCGGTTAACGCGGCTGCAAAGGAAGTTACCATTACCTTTGACTACGCCTATGACACAGGCGGCAATATCATCACTTTCGCAAAGCACACAGAAAACGATGGTTATACTGTCGGAACGGTTGGCGAAGAACTGTGCAGAATCTACGCTGACGGCAAGGATGCGTACTGTATTCAGCCCGGACACACCCTGATTGTAGGCAATACACTGACAACAGATGCGTCAGCGGCTTGGAACGCACTTTCCAAAGCACAGAAGAAAGCAGTTAATCTTGCTCTTCTTTTCGGAAAGTCAGGCAGTAGCTCCTCTCTGACAGGTACAGATGGTCAGAAGTGGATTGCAACCCAGCTTGTTGTTTGGGAGCTTTGCACCGATTGCCGTGACGCTTCGACGTTCAAGTTAAAGGATTCAAAGTTTATCGACGGCATCACGGCAGGTGGATGTAACCCCGGCGTTAAATCCAATTACAACAAGATTATTGACAAACTTAACGATTATAACGTGATTCCGAGCTTTTGCTATGACACGCAGGCAAAGGCAAAGAGCAACGTCAGCGACTTAAAGTACAGCGACGGTAAATACACTCTCACCCTTACCGACAGCAATAAGATTCTGTCCGATTACAGCTTCAAAAAGACAGGCGATGTGTCTGTTTCCGTTTCAGGTAATAAAATCACGCTGACTTCCTCAAAGGCGCTTGATACCCCTGTCGTATTCAGCGCCGAGAAGAAAATGCCAAAGGTCACAGGAACGCTTATTGCCTGTGGCAGTTCCTCAAAGCAGGACGTAGTAACGGGTGTTCAGTCCGATACCGAAACAAAGACGGCATATTTTGCCGTTAAGACCTCGGCAGGCTCGCTTAAAATCGTAAAGAACTCCGATGACGGTAAGGTTGAAGGCGTAAAGTTTAAGGTTACAGGCGGTGACAATTACAGCAAGACCATAACAACCAACACTAAGGGCGAAATCCAGATTGATGACCTCAATGTCGGCACATATACCGTTACCGAGGTAACTGAGGACAAGTACGAAACACAGAAGTCACAGACTGTAAAGGTAGAAAGCGGCAAAATCGCAACAGTAAAATTCAGCAATGTTTTGAAGCGTGGGGATCTTCAGGTCGTAAAGACCTCGGAGGATAGTTTCAACGAAGGAGTTAAATTCCACCTTTACGGCACATCTCTTTCAGGTGCAAAAGTTGACGAATACGCTACTACAGACAAGAACGGCGTAGCCGACTTTAAGGATATTCTTGTAAGCGGCGAAAAGAATTATACGCTTGAGGAAGTTGATACCGCTGTTCGCTATATTGTTCCGAAGTCACAGACTGTTCCTATCACTTGGGATAAGGTTGCAAAGCGTGATTTTACCAACATTCTCAAGAAGTTTACTGTTACCGTTGTAAAGACCGATGCTGAAACGAAGAAGGCACAGGGCGATGCCACACTCGCAGGTGCAAAGTATGGCATTTATGACGGCGACAAGCTGATTGATACCTATATTACCGACAAAGACGGAAAATTCACCACAAAGGAATATCTCTGCGGTGATAAGTGGACTATCAAGGAGATTGAGCCTTCCGAGGGTTATTTGCTTGATGAAATCATCCATAAGGTAGGTGCGGAAGCAAAGAATTACACAGTTGAGCATAACGCAATCTCAATCGGCGTTACCGAACAGGTTATCAAAGGTGATATTGAAATCGTAAAGCATTGCGATGGCGGACAGACAAAGATTGAAACACCCGAAGAAGGAGCTACGTTTCAGCTCTTTCTTAAAAGCGCAGGGAGTTTTGACAAAGCCAACGATGACGAGCGTGACACCCTTGTCTGTGATGACAAAGGCTACGCAAAATCCAAGAAGCTGCCCTACGGCACTTATACCGTCCATCAGACAGAGGGATGGGAAGGCAGAGATAAAATCGACGACTTCGATGTGTTTATCTGTGATAACTCCAAGCCGTACAGCTATATCATTAATGATAAGATTTTTGAATCCTATCTCAAAGTGGTTAAGGTGGATGCTGCAACAGGAAAAGTCATCCCCTACGCCGGAGCGGGATTTCAGATTTATAACTCCGATAATACTCTGATCACGATGTCCGTAACTTATCCGTCAAAATTAACTGTTGATACGTTCTATACTGATAGCGACGGTAGTCTAATCACTCCCGAAATGCTTGTTTATGGCAAAGGCTATAAGCTCGTAGAGGTTCAGGCTCCCTATGGATATGTTCTTGATAAAACTCCCATTACCTTTGATATTACCGAGGATAACGCCACAAAAGAAGATGCGCTTACTCTTGTAAAGGTTGAAAAGGCTAATAAGGCTCAAAAGGGCAAAATTACTGTTACCAAAGAAGGCGAAAGTTTTGTCGGCGTAAATGTGAGCGGTGATGATACACTGATTTATCAACCTATTTTCCAAACTACTAAGCAGAAGGGCGCAACCTTTACCATCACAGCAGCAGAGGATATTGTTACTCCCGACGGTACTGTAAGAGTTAAGAAAGGTACAGTCGTTGATACAATTACAACAGACAGAAAGGGTATGGCTACAAGTGTTGACCTTTATCTCGGTAAATACTCTGTAAAAGAGCAGAAAGCTCCAAATGGTTTGGTGTTAAGTGATGAAGTCCACACAGTAGAACTCACCTACGCAGGACAGGAGATTTCTGTAACAGACACAGCAACATCCTTCTATAACGAAAGACAGAAGGCATTTATTTCCCTTGAAAAGATTATCGAAAGAAACGAAGCCTTTGGTATTGGCGATAATGGTGAGATTCTTAACATTACCTTTGGCCTTTTCGCTGCGGAGAATATTACCGCTTCAAACGGCGATACAATTCCCGCAGATGGGCTTATCGAAATCATCTCCGCTGACGAGAACGGAAATGTCAAATTTACAACTGATATTCCTTTTGGCAAGTATTATGTTAAGGAACTTACAACGGACGAGCATTATATTTTGAGTGATGAGCAGCACTACTTTGAGTTCGCCTACGGCGGTCAAACCGTACAGACGGTGGATATTAAGGTGAGCGGTGACGAGCCTTTTGTCAATGAGTTGATTTATGGCTCCGTGTCCGGCAAGAAGATTGACGAGAACGGCGAAGCACTCGGCGGAGCAGTTATTGGACTATTCAAATCCGCTGATGTTGAGTTTACAGAGGAAAACGCAACCTTGACAACTATTTCAACAGAAGATGGCAGCTTTAGCTTTGCCGACATTCCTTTCGGCACTTGGTATATCCGTGAGATTAAACAGCCGACAGGCTTTGTTCTCAATGACACGGTATATCCTGTTGTTATTAACGCCGATGGTGATGTTGTAGAGGTTAAAATCGTCAATGAGTTTATTCGTGGCAATATTAAGACCAAAAAGGTTGATGCAGATTATCCTGACAACAAGCTGATAGGTGCGGTATTTGAAATCTATTCCGACAATAACGCTGACAGCAAGCTCGACAAGGAGGACGAACTTCTCGGCGAAATCAAGCAGACAGACAAAGGAATTTACGAAATTGACGACCTTGTTTATGGTCACTATCTTGTAAAGGAAAAGAAAGCTCCTAACGGCTTTATTCTCGATAAAAACATCTATCCCATATTTGTTGATACAGACGGCAGGACCTATGAGGTTGAGAACAAAGCAGGAATAGGCTTTATCAACGAAGCTATGAAAGGCTCGCTCAAAATTGTAAAGACTTCATCTGACAACAAGGTTGAAGGCTTCTCTTTCCGTGTAACAGGCGAAAATGGATACGATAAGACTTTTAAGACCGACAAGAACGGCGAAATTCTTATTGAAGGCTTACGAATTGGCAAGTATATCGTTTCAGAGGTCAATAACGACGCTTCTGCGGGATATATGCTTCCCGATGATGAGGTTGTCGAAATCGAGTACGGCAAGACAGCAAAAGTAAAGATGCACAATGAGAAAATTAATACGCCGAAAACAGGTGATTTCAATAATCACAACTTGTGGATTGTCGTTTCATTTGCTTCACTTATTGGTATTGCGACCTGTGCAACTGTCCTTTACAGAAAGAGAAAGCGTAATAAAACGGCGGAAAAATAAATAATTCTTGACCCTTGGGGAACAATATTATATAATAAAGCAGATAAAAGTTCCCCAAGGAGAAAGCACATTATGAACAACAACTATCCACAGATACAGGAACTGCTTCACCAAAGAGCCGATTTTCAGGCAAGATTGAATCTGCTCCCTTATGACGGTAATCCTGAAATCAAAGACCGTGACGGTAAAAAGTATCTCTATATCCGCAAGCGTGTCGGCAGCAGACTGACCTCGACTTATGTGGGCGATTATTCAGACGAATTGTATCAATTACTGCTCAGAAACGCCCGTGAAAGCAGAGAACTGAAAAAGAATATTAGGCGACTGGACAAGGAGCTTGCTCTGCTCGGATACTCGGATGCCGAATTATCCGAAAGAGTAATACTGAATCTTGACTTTGCCAGAGCCAATATGAAGTCCAACATCTATGATCAGGCTGTATTGGAAGGCGTAGCTACCACTTTTCCGCAGACGGAAGACATTATTGAAAATGGTAAGGTAAACGGTGTGTCTTCTGCCGATGTACAAAAGATCTTAAATTTGAAGCACGCTTGGGAGTTTATACTTGATAAGGATGTTATCAACTATCCATCGGATTATTCTATCCTCTGCCATATCGCAAAGCTTGTGAACGAGGGTTTTTATCAGGGCGGAGGGAGGATTCGAGGTGTGCCTGTTACTATAGGCGGTACGAGCTATATACCTCCACTCCCTATTGAAAGCGTCATTAAGGAGAGCATCGAAGGCATACTTGAAGAATCACTTTCGTGTGATGAAAAAGCAATAACGCTGTGCCTTTACTGTATGAAGGCGCAGATATTTAACGATGGCAACAAGAGAGCATCTGTAATTTTTGCAAATCATTATTTGATTTCACAAGGAGCTGGTATACTTATCATTCCCGAAAAAGATGTACCGGAATTCAAGCGGTTGTTGGTAGATTATTATGAGGATAAAGATAACGGCGAAATAATGGAATTTATGAAAGCCAAGTGTATCAAAAATTTTTGAGCATTAGGGAACATTTTTAAGAGGGCGTTGAAAAAAAGTTCCCAAAATATTCAAGCTGAATAACAACCGCTCAGACTGTTCATTAAAAATGGGCAGTCTTTCTTTTTTACCTAAATATTCTACTATATGGAGGAAGCATAATGAAAGTCATTATTGCTATTGCACTTCTTGTTTTTATAATCGCAGGATTCATCTTCTTGCAAATTAAGAACAAGAAAAAATAAACCCTAAAGAGCGGCAATCCTGCCGCTCTTTTCGCTTTTAAGGAGCTTTTATGAGCAAACTTAAAATAATCGAAAGCCGAGGACAAAAGGCTTATGAAAAAATGCAAAGGAGGTAGTCCAAAATGGCTAAGGATGAGCCGTGTACTCCGGACTTTAAGCAGAAATCAAGAACCTTAAAATTACTGTTTGACAAAGGCATTACTGATGAGAAAAGTCTGCAAGCCTTATCGACAATGCAGATTTTGCAGATAGCGACCAACTATCAGGAAGCCTTTATCATCTCGGAATTACAGGTAAATTCTAAAGCAAATAAACTTTATTCTTATCTTGGAGGAAGCACTAATGAACAACAAACCGAATTATCCTGATTTTTTTGATCAGAGGCTTATTCTGTGGTCAAATATCAATCTTTTCACCAAGTCTGACTATGATAAGCTCAAAGGACATCGCTGTATCTGTCAGGACACACAGATTGTACATGCTCTGAACGAAAACAACAAAGCACTTGAGCTTATCCGTGATAGTATGGACATCGAGGTGGAACAGCCCATTATTTCGATTAACACACGCTACGAAAACGATGATGACGCGATGACAGATTATTATGTGTATCCTTACCGTAATCTTCGTTATTGCTTAGGGTACAGCGGTAACGGCGTGAAGGAGTGGTATATTGACGAGGACGGTGAATTCAGGTCATACGAAGTAAATTATGATGAAAGCTGTTTCAGCCTTTATCGTGTGCTCAAATCATTCCTTACCCCGCGCGACGTTCAGTATTTCGAGGAAGAAATTATCGCCGGAAATGCGGATTGGACAATGATTAAAAAATACACGGAACCCATCGGGCATATTATCATAGATGCTTTCGTTGATGATGAAAGCGAAAAGGGCGATGACAATGAGTGAGAAAGCAATTACGCCTACTGTAATGAAACAAGAGGAAGTGCTTTACACCTACAGTAACAGTCATCAAATCAGTATGCAGACAGGCTTAATCGGTTATCTTCGCGGTGATATGGGAAGTTCCGGTAATGAGTTTTGGTCAACTTGGAATGAGTTTCGTTCTGACTATAACACTCCGATATTCAAAGAGGACCTTGATAATGTTATCAATACTCTCAGAGAAAAAGGTAATTTATTATCCAACCTTTTGGAAATATTCAAAGCCTATCACGATATGCCGGAGAGCCATTTCAAAGGCAGCGCTGCCGAAGCAATGCAATACTTTGGTGTCCGAGTGAATACCGAGGACTATGCCTTTTTGATGAGATTAACGCCAATGCGAGGGGAATACAATCTTTACTGCCACTGTTACCGCAAGGACTTTCTTGACAGCCATATTGAAAAGGCAAAGCGAGGTATCCGATTTATCAACTCCCATTACAAAGAGAAATTCCGAATTTCTGACGGAGACAGAATTAGAATTGAATTTCCTGACGGCAGTCATAGAGATTGTACTTGCAGATATATCGATGACTATCATCTTGAAGTTGATGATAATCTCTATCATATCTGTGAGTATGCTGAGCGAATAGAAGAAAGCGGCAACAAGGTCATTCCTCTGCATTCATCCCTGCCCGACCAATGTTATATCTATGCTGAAACCGAAAACAAAATCGGTATCGTCAAAAAAGGAGAAAGCGGCTACTATAAAACTGACGTTTTAGAGAGCAACAATATCAATAGTCACGATGAAGCAAAAGCGTTTGTTGCCGAGCTAAATGAAAAGCTCGGCGTTACACCCATACAGCGTAGGGCTATGATGGCTGGCTCAATGTTTGGCTGGCATACTCCCGCCGCCGATCCGAAAAACTATGATGAAAACGGACAGGCTATCAAGCCAAAGCATAAAGACAGAGAGAGGTAAATAACCTATGGCAAAAAGAAAATTTGAAATTATATCAGAAATGTTTGATAGAGTTTCATTAGAAGTGACTTCCTCGCCTGATAACTGGAGAGCATTTATTGCTTCTGCCTGCCGTAACTTCAAACTCCGATACGATGAACAGATTTTGGTTTATGCCCAAAAACCCGAAGCAACTGCTGTTCTTGAGATTGAACGATGGAACAAAACCTTTGGACGCTGGGTAAACCGAGGTGCGAAAGGAATTGCAGTCTTTGAAATGTTAGGCGGTAATTCTCAGCGTTTAGTCCATTATTTTGATATTTCCGATACACACGCAGGCGAGAATTCAAGACCTGTTCCTATCTGGAATATGCGTTCCGGATATAAGGAAGATGTCATTGATACTCTTGAAAACACTTTCGGCTATCTGGAGCAAAAAGACAGTCTTGAAAATGCCATTATCAGCGCAGCAGATAACGCGGTTGAGGACAACACTCCCGACTATATCAGTGATTTGCTGAGAACAGTTGACGATAGCTTTCTTGAAGGCTTGGGAGAAATAGCGGTTGACCATATGTACCGACAGCTTGTGAAAAACAGCGTATCATATATGCTGATGACAAGGCTCGGTATCAATGCTGATTTGTATTTTGATGATGACGATTTTCGTGATATTATCAATTTCAATACAAAAGCAACCGCTAACGCCATAGGCTTTGCAACAAGCGATATTTCTGAAATGGGACTTTCCGAAATAGCAAGAACCGTAACTGCCCTTGCACGGCAAAATCGCATAATTGCAGAAAATCGGACTACGGAATATACTAAGGATGGACCAAATCAAGAAAGGAGATTTGACAATGGCAGAACTGACTTACACACAGCAGGGCGATTATCTCCTGCCCGACCTGACACTTCCCGAACAGCCGAAGGTGGATCTGGGACATTACGCTCAGATGAGGAGAGATTATCTGAAGAATCACCACAAGATAATCTATTTCAACTATCTGACAAGCGGAACGCTGACGGCACATCTGGCGGACGTTCAGGAGGAAGCGATGAATCTGGAGGAAACGCTGCTCAAGCAGATGGCTCAGACGGAGGGCATAACCGAGAAACTGAAGGCAGACGATCCGATGAAGTGGACACGCCTGATGAACAACCTCAGACACTCGGCACAGGAGATAGTCAAGGCACAGGTAATATACGCATAAGTACAGATGAGCAGGCTCAGTCAACCGACGAGCCTGCTTTTCAATATGACTTTTACCAATCACTCTCAGAGGATGACAAACAGCGGATGATGCACGGAGAGCCTATCCGTTTTGATCGCAGGAACGAGGACAAAAGCATTAATTTTTTGGGCAAAGATGAAGATATTAAGGCTATCCTTTTATCCACTCCCCATCTAAAGGCTTCACTCACGGAAATTGCCGCCTATTTTGAAACCGTCAGAGAGACGGACAAACAAGTAGAATTTCTTAAAAGCATTTTTAACAATGATTTTACAGAAGTCATTATCCCTGACGGCAGAAGAATGGGATATAAAACCTTCACCAATGTTCTGCATTTATGGGAGGGCAGCTATCTCAGCAGAGCAAGACAGGGATACTATGATTGGGGCGTAATAGCAGGCTACTTTGACGGAATGAGGTTGCTCGGTGAACTCAGAGAAACCATTAAGCCTTTACCGTCACAGGAAATGCAAGACTCCCTGATTGAAGAAGCTGCGGAGAACACAGCTCCAACTTTTGTCTTTTCTCAGGAAATCATCGACGAAGTATTAACAAGTCGCGGCAGCGGAGTTGAACAGGGAAAATTCAGAATATACGAACAATTCCAAAAATCCCTGTCGCAAAAAGAAAATATATCTTTCCTTAAAAATGAGTACGGTTTGGGCGGTTCTTATCCTGTTCTTACTGGAACAGGTATCGATGAAATGCACGATGGCAAAGGTATTAAACTGAGCCGAGGTTTTGGTGATGACAAGCCCAAACTGTTGTTAAAGTGGAATCAGGTCGAAAAGCGAATCCGTGAACTAATACGCCTTGACCGTTACCTCAATCACAAAGAAAAGGCACAGTATCCAGCTTGGCTTGAACGTCAGGAACAGCTACGCGCCGAACGCGCGGCTGAAAGAGCCGTCCGTGAAGCGCTCTATACTCCGCCTACCGAAAAACCGCAGCTTGAACCTACGCAGTATGAATATCGTTATACGCTTGGAGCAACGGTGTATATCGGTTCCGGCGAGTATGAAATTTTATCCTTTGACGAAAACCGTGTAGAACTCTTTGACAAGTCGTTCCCTCTCTTCAACAAGGAAATGACTAGAGATGAGTTTGATAAGAAAGTAAAAGAAAACCCGATGAACGACCATTTGCGTGTTGCTATACACCCCGAAAAGAAAAAAGAAACCGTAGAGCGTGACTATTCTAAATATACCCCTGTTATGCAGGAGTATTTCAAGATAAAGGACGAAAATCCGAACGCGGTCGTGTTATTCCAAATAGGTGACTTTTACGAAGCTATGGGTGAGGATGCTCAAACAGTATCACAAGCTCTCGACTTACACAATACCACGAGGAGATTGAACGATAACGAAAGCATTGATATGTGCGGTATGCCGTCAAACAGACTTGAAACTTATGTAGATATGCTGCTTGACAGGGGCAATGATGTGACAGTTACTTCCCTTGAAAACGGGAAGTTTGTCACACGCAACCTTGTTTCCGCCAATAAGGATGATCCAATAGAATCCAAGCCTGTCGGCAGAATTGAGTACCTTGACAAAGACGGAAACATTTCCGAAAGTATTGAATATACGAGTGAGTATCAGTTTACAAAGGACATTGATGAGGATAGCTCGTTTGGTGTCCCGTTCCGCTTTTATGTGTATCGGGATGCAGACGGCACAACGATAGATCAGGGATTTATAACCAAGCTTAAAACACCGCTCAATGTATATGAGATTATTGACAGCCCGTATTTGCAGATGAAAAAGGAGGAAAAGAAATTCGAGCCGCTTTTGTCGAGCTTTGAAAAACCAAAGCGAGCAAAAGCGCAGACCTTTGACCTTCACCCTGATATTCCTATGGCAGACCGACACACCTTTGACCTCAAATCCTTTGAATTGGAGGAAGTCGGCAAGAAAGCTCGTTACCACAGAAATGTTGAAGCTATCCGCGTCTTAAAGCAATGTGAATTTGACAATCGCTTCGCTACTCCCGAAGAACAAGAAATCCTTGCACAGTATGTCGGTTGGGGTGGTATTCCCGAAGCCTTCGACGAGAACAATGCTGCTTGGTCAGATGAGTTTACGGAGCTGGACGGTCTGTTATCTCCCGAAGAATATTCCTCGGCAAGAGAAAGCACCCTAACGGCATTCTATACACCGCCTGTTGTCATATCCGCTGTTTACAAGATAATGGCGCAGATGGGCTTTCAGGAAGGCAACATTTTGGAGCCGTCCTGCGGTATCGGCAACTTTATCGGTATGCTGCCTGATTCAATGGGAAACAGCCGAGTTTACGGTGTTGAAATTGATAAAGTTTCGGCGGGTATAGCACAGCAGCTTTATCAGCGCAGCTCTATTGCGCCGCAACCCTTTGAGCAAGCGGAGATACCCGACAGCTTTTTTGATGCTGTTGTCGGCAATGTGCCGTTTGGAGATTTTAGTGTAGCCGATAAACGCTATGATAAACACCATTTTCTGATACACGATTATTTCTTTGCAAAGTCACTTGACAAGCTCCGTCCGGGCGGCGTGATGGCTCTTGTCACATCAAAAGGAACGATGGACAAGGAAAACTCTGCCGTAAGGAACTATATCGCACAGCGTGCGGAGCTGCTCGGTGCAATCCGCTTGCCGAACAATACCTTTAAGGGTAATGCGGGAACAGAGGTTGTGTCGGATATTCTGATACTGCAAAAGCGTGACCGTATCATTGATATTGAGCCTGATTGGGTACACCTGAATACCGATGAAAACGGCATCAGGCTGAACAGTTATTTTGTTGACCATCCCGATATGGTACTTGGCGAAATGAAGATGGTATCAGGGCGCTTTGGTGAAGAAGCAACCTGTGAGCCATACGAAAACGCCGACCTCGGCAGCTTACTTGATGAAGCTATCTCCAACATTCACGGCGAAGTAATTGAATACACGCTCGATGATGATATTGAGGAAGAAGATAAATCTATTCCTGCCGATCCTACAGTCAGGAACTTCTCTTATACTCTTTTTGACGGAAAAATCTATTTCAGAGAGAATAGCCGAATGACTCCTGTTGAAGCGTCGGCAACAGCCGAGAACCGCATAAATGGTTTAATCGAAATCAGGGATTCCGTCCGCAGACTGTTGGGGCTGCAAACAGATGACTACCCCGACAGCGAGATAAAAGCCGAACAAAAACGGCTCAACAATTTGTATGACAACTTTGCGAAAAAATACGGATTGATTAACAGCCGCGGTAACAGTATGGCCTTCTCTCAGGACAGCTCCTATTCCCTTTTGTCTGCCTTAGAGGTGCTTGATGACGAGGGCAACCTTGAGCGTAAAGCAGATATGTTCTTTAAGAGGACAGTCAAACCTCATATTCCCGTAACCTCAGTTGATACCGCTTCGGAAGCTCTTGCCGTATCAATGGCTGAAAAAGCTACGATTGATATGGAGTATATGGAGCAACTCACAGGTAAATCCGAAAAAGAAATCTTTGATGAACTCAAAGGCGTTATCTTCCTCAATCCTCACTATGAGTACGGAAACAACTCAGGCGAAAAGTATTTGATGGCTGACGAGTATCTATCAGGTAACGTCCGTGAGAAGCTCGCTTGGGCAAGACGCTCCGCTGAGTTGTATCCCGAAGATTACACAATCAATGTGCAGGCTCTTGAAAAGGTACAGCCAAAGGATTTGACAGCAAGTGAGATTGCCGTGCGGCTCGGTGCAACTTGGTTGCCTGTTGATGTTGTTGAGAGGTTTATGTATGAATTTTTTGATACTCCGTATTATAACCGGCACAAATTTAAGATACATTTTTCCGAATATACGGGAGAATGGAATATTGAAAACAAGTCAGGTGACAAAGGGAATATAAAGGTATATAGCACCTACGGTACAGGCAGAATCAACGGCTATAAAATTTTAGAGGAAACGCTTAACCTCAAAGATGTTCGTATCTTCGATTATGTTGAGGATGCGGAGGGCCGGCGCAAGGCTGTACTCAATAAAAAGGAAACAGCCATCGCTCAGTCAAAGCAGGAGCTTATTAAGCAAGGTTTTCAGGATTGGGTATGGAAAGATCCAAAGCGCCGCGAGCAACTTTGTAAAATCTATAATGAGAAATTTAACTCTACCCGTCCTCGTGAATATGACGGCAGTCACATAACTTTCAGCGGAATGAATCCCGTAATTGAACTGAGAACCCATCAAAAAAACGCTGTCGCTCATATCCTTTACGGTGGAAATACACTCCTCGCACACGCTGTTGGGGCTGGAAAGAGTGCGACACGTTCGTAACTGAAAAGGTTACGCACAAGTCAGCTATTATGAAAAACGAAATTGAAAGGAGTTCGTTAAAAAGACTTGGAGAACTGATATTCCGATAGGTGGAATGAAGGGGTAACGCCCTGAAACGCCTACCTTACAAACTGCGATATGCGGTAATTCTATGTAACAAGAATTACGGTATAAAGCTCGCCAAAGTCGGCAGAAGTACACCCAAACAGTAACGCTGTGGAAAGTGTTCCAGAGGTGGAATATGTGTATGATATGCCGGAGGTCTATAAACTACCTATGGTTAGAATGTCATTATTGACTGACGAAATCCCGAAAGTACGGGTCTAAAAGGCGTAGGAGCAGAAATGTTCCTTTCCGAATACGGAAGTATGTGAGGATAAGTAAGAATTTTTACTATGAAAGTCCTTGTGATATGAACGGTATCACCCAGCATACAGGCTCAGAGGGACGCCTACGGGTAGATATGTATAGATAGGAATATCGGAACGTGGAAAGGCTAAAACACGGAGTCAGTTACAGACTATGAAGTGGTGAATTGGAAAATACAGATGTATATAACAATTCTTAATTTAGCTGAGAGAGGTGGCACAGTACCTATGAAGCTGTAGAAATACAGCAGAGGGATAGCCACCAGTCGATGATAATGTATAAATTGAAAACTACGTTAATTCAAAGGTTCGAGTATGACTAAGAAAAGCGAAATCCTAAACAGGAGAGTATCTGACTTTGGCAAACAGAACACGACCCCTAAAGAAACAAAAAATCCGCAACTCTGAATATTACGATATGCAGGCTGTTTTTGATGAATTGTATGCAAAGAGTAATAAGGGTGGTTATTTCAAGAATTTAGTTGAGATAATCAAAGCTCCTGAAAACATCAAACTGGCGTACAGAAATATCAGAAAGAACAGCGGCAGTAAAACAGCAGGTGTGGATAACAAGACCATCAGCGATTTGAATAAGTGGAAAGAAAGTGCGTTGATTTCTCACATCCAGAAAAAACTGGATTGGTATATTCCAAACGCAGTCCGTAGAGTAGAAATCCCGAAAAGCAACGGCAAAACCCGACCTTTAGGAATACCTACCATTATGGACAGACTTATTCAGCAATGTATTTTACAGGTGTTAGAGCCTATCTGTGAAGCAAAGTTTTTCAAAAGGAGTAACGGATTTCGTCCTAATCACAGTGCGGAAAACGCTATTGCTCAGGCTGAAAGGATGATACAAAATATTGGTTGTCATTATGTAATCGACATTGATATTAAATCATTCTTTGATAATGTCAATCACGGAAAACTGTTGAAACAGATGTGGACGCTTGGTATCAGGGATAAAAAGCTGCTCTCTATCATTTCAGTAATGCTTAAAGCAGAAGTGGCAGGAATAGGCTTCCCCGAAAAAGGTACGCCGCAAGGCGGAATAATCTCCCCGTTGCTATCTAACATTGTCCTTAATGAACTGGATTGGTGGATAGTCAGTCAATGGGAAGAAATACCAACCAAAAAGAACTATGTTCATAGAATATATGCTAACGGAACACCTGACAAGAGCGGTCTAATTCAGTCTTTGAGAAACTATACCGCTCTAAAAGAGTGCTATGTCGTAAGATATGCAGATGATTTCAAAATATTTTGCAAGAAATATTCTGATGCGGTTAAATTATTTGCCGCAACAAAGAAATGGCTGTGGGAACGATTAGGATTGGAAATCAGCCCTGAAAAGTCCAAAATAGTTAATCTAAAACGCCATTATTCTGAATTCTTAGGCTTTAAGCTGAAAGTAAGGATAAAAGGCAAAAAGAATAACGGACAGCCCAAATATGTAATCGAAGCGCATATCAAGGACAATGCACTAATCAAAATTCGTGATAAGAGTAAGCAGATAATCGGGGATTTGCGTAAAACGTATGACCCGAATATGGAATACCGATTGATACAGAAATACAACTCGTATATTATCGGGATTCACAATTATTACTGTATTGCTACTCACGTCAACATTGATATACAAAAAATCGCTTTTGATGTCAAAAAGAGCCTTTACAACAGACTAAAACACAGAATTACCAAAACAGGTAACATTACTAACAGATATATAAAATCGAAATATGGAAAAAGTCGTGAGGTGCGATATATCAACGAACACGCCATTGTACCAATTGCTTATGTTCAGCACAGAGTACCAATGGACAAAAAGTTGAAAATCAATAAGTACACACCGCAAGGCAGAGCAGAAATTCACAAGAATTTAGGCAATATAGATATGTCGGTATTGTATCACTTGATGAACAACCCCTGCGGCACAGAAAGTATTGAATACAACGACAATAGAATTTCTATGTATGTCGCACAAGCAGGAAAATGTGCGGTATCAGGCGTATTCCTTGAAGCAAAACAGGTTGACTGTCACCATAAAACGCCTAAATGTTACGGCGGTGATGACAGCTATCAAAACCTGATTATTGTATCCGACAAAATCCATATTCTAATTCATTCCAGTAATGAGAGAACGATTAAGAAATATCTTGGTATGTTAAAGCTGAATAAAAGGCAAATGAGTAAACTCAACAAATTAAGAGCGCAGGCACAAATGCCAGCGCTACAATATGAGGTTTAATCTGTTTGAAACGTAGATTTTCACAAAGATTATCACCGATGGAAAGCCGTGTGACGGGAAACTGTCACGCACGGTTTGGAGCGGGGGAAAAACTGGAGATAACATCAAAGGTTTACCTATCGCTATCCTTTGACCAGCATTTCGCCCACCCACGCCATCTCTTTCGAGGGCGAGTGGATGCCGAAGAAGTTACAGATGCCGTCCCAAATGCCGGAAATCCAGCCGGAAACCTTGTCCCACAGCCAGCTTGCCAGTCC
>CANPXG010000031.1 GCA_947585795.1 uncultured Clostridia bacterium | reverse complement strand
CGGTCTTTAATGCTCTGCGTTTCATATATAACTTCCTTTCCGGAGGCTCGGCACTTATCGCGGACACTACCCTCTCCTTCACGCGTTCCGCGCTGATTTTTACATCGCACTCGGGCATACCCGTTTCGGAAATTAATTTTTTAAGTCTTTTATTCATCACCGTACCTCCTTTCAACCAACATTTCCTTTATCCTTTTCCGTCCTCGCGAGAGCTTTGTCTTTACGGTAGAGGCATTAAGCCCCGTCACTTCGGCGATCTTCGATACTTTTTCCTCATAATAATAGTAACGCAAAAATATCTCACTGTCGGGCTGACCAAGACTGTTTATCACGTCCAAAATAAGCTTACGCTCCTCTTCCCTTTCGACGTTTTGAAGCGCATCACAATAACCTTTTTGCGTGTTATCGTCTATCTCCTCATACACAAACGCGCTGCGCAATTTATTTTTCGCACCGTTACGCGCTATCGCGGCAAGGTACGCTTTTATACCGCCCTTATTCACGTCGAGCAGCGACGCGCGCCGCCACAGCGCGAGAAACGTATCGGAAACGACTTCTTCGACGTCCTCACGGCTCATCGCCGAGCCTATCACGTTATACACAATAACGGTAACATACGGCGTGTATAGGTCTATCACCCTTTCAAGCGCGCCGCGGCTGTGATTTTTGAGCCTTACAAGAAGCTTTTTCTCGTCCGTCAAGACTTACCCTCCTTTCGACTTAATAACAACGTTGTCACATTACTATATACACATAAAATCCGCGTTCGGTTTCAAAAAAACAAAAAACCGCCCCGTTTTAACAGCATGACATTACAGCACCACAAAAGAGAGCGCATCATTCCGATACGCTCCTTTTAAATATATTCTTACGGTAATCACTCGGACACATTCCCACCGACTCGCAGAACACGCGGCTAAAATACAGCGCATCCGTGTACCCGACCGCCGCCGCGACCTCCGACACGGGCATAAGCGTCGAACCGAGCAGCATCCGCGCGTGATTTATACGTATACTCGCATGATAGTGCTGCATCGTCGTATTTTTCTCACGCTTAAAAATCGCCGCCATGTATTTATAGCTCAAATAAAACTCCTTTTCCAACGCCGACGCGGAAAACGGCTTTGTGTAATTTTCCCGTAGATACGCACATATTTTATCCGACAAACCGCTTTCACCCGCCTCATTAAAAACCGCGATTTGCGCAAGCAGCTCAAACAATTTTACATTTATACTCCATAATTTCATCGGATCGTCCGAATAAAAATGATCCACATACCGTTCTATCATACTTTCGATACGGCTGTTTTTAAGCCCCGACAGCTTTTTCGGCAGCGCCGCGCTTTTTTCAAACGAGCGCGCAAAGCAGCTTTCACTCATACAATCGGGCTCACCCGCGCCGTTACAGAAATGTATGTAATACCAGCGCGTACCCTTTTGTATTTCACGCCGCCCGTAATGATGCACTCCGCTTTTCAAAAACAGCAGCTCACCCTCGCGCACCTCATGATCCGTGCCGTCCTCCGTGACGTAAATCGTGCCGTCCGTGACGTAAATAAGCACGTTAAAGCCCGCGGTCCTGTCCATATGATAAAACGGCTCCGCTGCCGCAAGCAACCCGCACTCGGAAAGCACTGGCGGACAAATGTTTGATAAAATGATTTCATTCACGACAATTCTCCATATAATTCCGACTATAATCTATTTTTTTCACTCAATATTAAGATTATAATACATATAAAAGAAAATGTCAATATGGGACGAAAAGGAGAAAGGACTAAGAAGCTTGGAAAAACAGCGGCGCTTACAGCCGCCGTATCTATCACACTCTCGGCGTTTACGGCTGTACCGTCATTCGCGGCGACGGCTGTATCTGACGAAAACGCCTTGACAAACGCCATCACAGCGGGCGGCGATTACGAGCTTTCGGCGGACATTTCAGCCGCGAACGCGGGAATTAACAAAACTCCGTCAACGGGAACGCTCGACGGCAAGGGACACACAATAACCAAGCGCAATGCCAGCTGGAACGACGCGGTTCTCTACCAAAACTGCGCCGGAAACTGGACGTTTAAGAATTTGACGATAGACGGAAACAAATCGACCGGCACGTTTACCGACGCGGCGCTGTGGTACATGGCGGGGACAGTAAAATTCGACAACGTGACCGTACAAAATTTCAAAACCTCGACTGCCGCGCGCTACGCTCTGAATTGCAGCAGCACCGCAAATATGACGCTGAGCGACGTAACGTTTTCGGGCAATGAAAACGCGGCTGCGGCTATAGCTCCGGCTGACGTGTACATAGACGGCGGCACGCTTGCGCTTTCGGGGGACACTAAAGCGAACGTGTACTACGCCGGCGGCTCGATAGACATATTGAGCCTCACGGGCGGCTGCGACATAACTATCACGGCGAGTGACGCGGGCAGATACAGCGAGCTTACAAAGCTTACCGCGCCCGTGTCGGTAAAAATGACAGCGGACGCGTCCGAAAGAAAAGTAACGCTCACACCGTCGGGCATAAAATGGGCGCTCACCGCCGAGAAATCAGTGGCGGCGGACGGCAAAATCACGGTATACGCGTCGGCTGCAAGCTATACGAACGAGGACAAGGCGGTGAATTTGTACGCCGCCGCGTACGATGAAAATAAGCGGCTTAAATCGGCAGATGTTTATAACGGCACGCTTAGCGCAAAGGGTGCGTTAAGCGGTGAGCTTACCCTCAGCGCGTCGGACACGGACGATGTCGCGGTATACCTTTGGGACGCTCAAACCATGGAGCCTCTTACGGACAAAGTGACCGTTACAAAAACGCGCGCGGACGGGCTTACGTATTACTACAGCTTTGAAGATCCCACCGACACGTCATCACTGCTTCACGGCGGCGCGGCGGTCGGCAGCGGAAAGGGCATTTCGGGAAACGGTCTGACGCTCGACGGAACAAACGGCTATATGCAGCTTCCGAACAATATCATGACCGACAGCATGACGGTTATGGCGTGGGTCAAAACGGAAGCGGTTCAGGACTGGGCGAGAATGTTCGACTTCGGCTCGGATCAGAATAACTACTTCTTCTACTCCCCCTCGAACGGACGCGTCGAATCGAGCGTCGGCGGCGTGAAGGACACAATGGACGTTACGCCGTTCACAAATACGGGCATATGGGAACATTACGCTGTTGTGCGCAGCGCAAATCACGTTTGGCTCTACCGCAACGGCACGCTTGTAAAAGATGCCGCGTGCGCGAAACCAATCGCAGACATTCCGAACACATCGAACTACATAGGCAAATCGCATTACGCGACAGACAAATATTTTAAGGGAAACATGGACGATATCAAAATTTACAATAAAACCTGCACCGCCGACGAAATAAAGGCGGAATACGACAAATACGCGGCACAGCTTACGAACGCCTCGGCTTACAAGGACTGCGCCGACCTCAGCTTCGGCACGACCGAGCTTACAGGAACCACGACGCTCCCCGCAAAGGGCGCGAACGGCAGCGATATTACATGGACGTGCTCCGACGCGTCCGTGCTCGGCGCGAATATGACGATAACCGCGCCCGCCAAGGGCGAAGCCGACAAACGCGTAACGCTCACCGCTACGGTCAAAAACGGCGACACGGTTTACACAAAAGCGTTTAACGTGACGATACTCGCCGCGCCGTCGATTACGGGGCTTTCCGATTACAGCATGACGGACGTTGAGATGAAGGACGATTACCTTATAAACGGCACGGAAAAAATGGCTGCGTATCTGAATGATTTCGACGTAAACAAACTTGCGTCGGGCTTTAGGCGCACGGCGGGGCTGTCCTCAACTTCCGACACATACGGCGGCTGGGAAACGAGCCTTATCGCGGGTCACGCGGTCGGTCACTACATGACCGCTGTCGCGCAGGGCTATAACAATACAGGCGATACAGGGCTTCTTAAAAAATCTCAAGACCTTATAGACGCGCTTTACGAGGCGCAAATCAAGGAGGACACTACCGTAAATGGCAGCGCCGTAAAGAAGGGCTACCTGTTCGCGACAACAAACGCGTGGAGTGGCGGCAGTGTGGTAACGGGCGAAAAGCAGTTCGACAATGTGGAAGCCAACAAAACGAATATCACAAAAGAAGCGTGGGTTCCGTGGTACACGATGCATAAAATCCTCGCGGGACTTGTCGATACGTATAAGCTCACAGGCAACGATAAGGCGCTCGAAACAGCCGACGCGCTCGGCACATGGGTATATAACAGAGTTAAGGATTACGACGCGGCGATGCAGGCGCGTGTACTCAACGTTGAGTACGGCGGCATGAACGACGCGCTCTACGAGCTTTACAAAATCACGAAAGATCCCAATCACGCGAAGGCGGCGCACATGTTTGACGAAATAAGTCTGTTTGACAGTCTTTATAACCATAACGACGTTCTTGCGGAAAAGCACGCCAACACGACGATCCCGAAAATTATCGGCGCACTTAACCGCGTAAGGGCAATTGACGCGACGAACGGACAGCTTGAAACCGATGCTCCCGACGCCGCGCATAACAGAGAATATTACCTCACGGTCGCGGAAAACTTTTGGGATATAGTCGTAAACGACCACTCGTACATCACGGGCGGAAACAGTGAAAACGAGCATTTTCGCGCGGCTCATACCGAAAACGCGTACCGCAACAACATAAATTGCGAAACGTGCAACACCTACAATATGTTAAAGCTATCGCGCGAACTGTATAAGCTTACGGGCGACAAGAAGTACGAGGACTACTACGAGGGTACTTTCCTCAACGCTATCGTGTCGAGCCAAAACCCCGAAACGGGCATGACTATGTACTTCCAGCCGATGGCGACGGGCTATTTTAAGGTGTTCTCAAAGCCGTGGACAGATTTTTGGTGCTGCACAGGCTCTGGCATGGAAAACTTTACAAAGCTCACCGACAGCATCTATTATAAAAAAGACGGCACAATAGTTGTCAATCAGTATATAAGCTCCGTTCTGACCGATAAGGACAACAACATAAAGCTCACGCAAGCCTCAACTCTCCCCGACGGCGAAACGTCAACTCTCACCGTCGAGCCGATTTCGGGCGGTACGCAGAACGCGTCGGTGGTACTTCGCGTTCCCGAATGGTGCGCGTCCGCGCCTACGATAAAGGTAAACAACGAAGATTACGCATACACGCAATCGGCGGGTTACGTTACAATAAACCGCGAGTGGACATCGGGCGACAAAATCGAAATCACGCTTCCGATGGAAATGCGTGCATACGGACTTGCGGACAGCGACACCGTAACGGCGTTCAAATACGGACCTACGGTTCTCAGCGTAGGGCTCGGAAAAGATAACATGACCGAGGAAAGTCACGGCATGGCGGTCAGAAAGCCGAAAACCAAGGCGGACGTGAACGAATACGTCATAATCGACTCTGATTACGGCACACGCGAGGATTGGCTCAATAATCTCGACGAAAATATGGAAAAGACCGACGGCAAGCTCGAATTTACAATGAAAAATACCGACCAACCTCTCGTATTCACCCCGCACTACAAGCGCTACGACGAGCGTTACGGCATTTACTGGTACGTGTCGGGCATGACCGCCGACGAACAGCAGGCGCAGATACTCGCCGACAAGCAAAAGGGACGCGACGAAAACATAATCATTGACTCTATAGAACCGTCGCACGACCAGCAGGAGAACGGTCACGGCTACACGCAGGATAAATCCACAGGCGTTGAGGGCACCGGCACTATGCCAAACTACCGCATAATTTCAAACGGCGGCTATGTCGATTACCCGATGGCGGTCAAAAAAGGCGTTAAGAATTACCTCTCCGTCACCTACCATTCAAGCGACAGGGACACTAAAATGACAATATACATTGGGGACACTAAACTTGCCGACGTGACCGCAAACGGCAAAGACGAAACAGTACTTTACGAGATCCCCGAAGCTGCCGTAAATGCTGCCGAGCCCGCGTCGTCGGGCATGCTCGAGGGACGCGACGCGCTCCACATCATATTCCGCGCCGACAAAGACACCGACGCGCCGAAAATATGCGGCGAGGTTAAAATTGTGACCGACTACGCCGCGAACGCGTCGCTGTCGTCACTGACATTTACCGAAGGCACTCTCTCCCCCTCCTTCACTCCCGACGCGACCGACTACACGCTTACGCTTCCTTCAGGCACGGAGAACATCACATTGACCGCAGCCCCCGCCGACAAATACGGGCTCGTGTACGTAAACGACATCCTTATAAACGACGCGGTATCAAAAACCGTACCCGTATCCGACACGATTACAATTAAAGTCTACGCCGAGGACCACGAAACATCAAAAACATACACAATAACCGTTACTTCAAACTGATATAACTTAAATCAATAAAGGCACGTTCACAACTGAACGTGCCTTTATTGATATGTCATCTTTTTTACTCGATCGCGGTCACCTCGTACCCCGCATCTGTAACGGCGCTCCTTAACGCGTCGTCCGAAACATCCTTCGCGAGCGTCACGCGCGCCTCACCGCCGTTATCGAGCGTCACGTCAGCCGTAACACCGTCGATCGCGTTAAGCGCGTCCGACACTCTGCCTGTGCAGTGCGAGCACATCATTCCGTTGATTTTGATTGTCTTTGTCATTTTATTTTCCTCCTTAACATTACTTACTTCTTTCACCGCGCCCTGACCTTTAGGCTTAAAAAACCGCAATCTAAGCGCGTTCGACACGACGAACACAGAGCTAAAGCTCATCGCGAGCGCCGCTATCATCGGATTTAATTTTAAGCCGAGCGCACCGTACAGCACGCCCGCCGCTATCGGTATACCGAGCGCGTTATAGAAAAACGCCCAAAACAAATTTTCCTTTATATTCTTTATAACCGCCCTACTCAGCTCCATAGCCGTCACCGCGTCACGCAGCGTACTTTTTACAAGCACTATATCCGCCGCCTCAATAGCCACGTCCGTACCAGCGCCTATCGCGATACCGACGTTGGCGCGCGTAAGCGCCGGAGCGTCGTTTATACCGTCACCGATCATCGCGACCTTGTGACCGCCCTGCTGCAGCACGCGCACCTCACGCTCCTTATCGGCGGGAAGCACCTCCGCAACGGCTCTTGTAAGCTTAAGCTTACTCCTGATCGCCTCAGCGGTCACCCTATTATCACCGGTAAGCATGATCACGTCAAGCCCCATTTCACGCATATCACGTACCGCGTCCGCACTGTCCGCCTTTATCGTATCAGCCGCCGCGATCACGCCGATAAAACGACTGTCCGACGCGAAATACAGCGCGGTCTTACCCTCTTCGGCGGGGGCGGTATTTTCACTCACCTTCACGCCGTTTTCGCACATCATCTTATAATTACCCGCTATCACCGTCCTGCCGTCAATAACGCCTTTTACGCCCCTACCCTCGGCTTCGGTAAAGTTATCCGCCTTTTTTAGTGGAAGACCTTTCGCTCTCTCCGTAACCGCGTTCGCAAGCGGGTGATCCGAAAGACATTCAAGCGACGCGGCGAGCGTCAAAAGCTCGTTTTCCGTCACACCTACCGGAAGTATATCGGTAACGGACGGTCTGCCTTCGGTTATCGTACCGGTTTTATCGAGCACGACGGTATCGATTTTATGCGCCGTTTCAAGCGCCTCCGCTGACTTTACGAGTATACCGTACTGCGCCCCGCGCCCCGTACCGACCATGATAGCGGTCGGCGTGGCAAGTCCCAGCGCGCACGGGCACGAAATCACGAGCACCGATATACCCATCGTAAGCGCGAAGCTCACGCCGTAGCCGAGCACGAGCCATACTATAACGGTGACGGCGGCGATCGCAATCACGGCGGGCACGAATATCCCCGCGACCTTATCCGCCAGCTTCGATATGGGCGCTTTTGACGACGCCGCCTCCTCGACAAGACGTATTATCTGCGAAAGCGCCGTGTCCTCACCCACCTTTTCAACCTCGAATTTAAAATATCCCGACTTGTTTATCGTCGCGCCTATCACCTTATCGCCGACGTTTTTCTCCACAGCGATACTCTCACCCGTTATCGCCGACTCATCGACCGCGCCGTGTCCCTCAATAACGCGCCCGTCAAGCGGTACCGTCTGTCCGGCTCTGACTATGACCGTTTCCCCCACCTTTACGTCCTCTACCGGTGCGACCGTTTCCTTGCCGCCGCGTATTACCGTCGCGGTTTTAGGCGACAGATCGACAAGCTTTTCGATAGCCTGCGAGGTCTTACCCTTCGCGCGCGCCTCAAGGAACTTTCCGAGCGTTATAAGCGTCAAAATCATCGCCGCCGACTCAAAATACAAATTCATCATATGCGCGTGCGCCGCCTCCGCGTCACCGTGACCTAAGGCATAGCCTATCATATACAGCGTGATCACTCCGTACACAAACGCCGCGCCCGAGCCGATCGCAATAAGCGCGTCCATATTCGGCGCGCGGTGTATGAGCGTCTTTATACCGTTTATATAATATTTTCTGTTCACGTACATTATCGGCAATGTGAGGAGCATTTGCGTGAGCGCGAACGTCACCGCGTTGTTTGCCCCGACGAAAAACGAAGGCAGCGGAAGTCCCCACATATGTCCCATTGAAATATACATAAGCGGCACAAGACACGCTGCAGAAACGATAAGGCGCGTTTTCACGGAAGATATTTCACCGCTGATTTTGCTGTCCGTCCTTGTGTCCGCCGCCGTTTTCTTACCCGCCAAGGAAGCGCCGTAACCGCCGTCCCTTACCGCGTTTATTATGTCGTCCACGCTTACGGCTGCCTCGTCAAAATCCACCTGCATACTGTTCATCAGAAGATTTACATTCACGTCCTTAACGCCGTTTAAGCACCTTACGCTTTTGTCAACATGGGCGCTGCACGCGCTGCAGGTCATACCTGTCACGTCAAACTTTTCGGTCATTTATGCTCCACCTCGAATTTTATTTGGCTTACTATTGAATTTATCCGAATTTTATGATAATATTCTATCATAAAATATTTATTTTTCAAGTACGCACTTTTTTGACATATACTATCAAAAAAGATAGTGTGAATTTGAGAAAGGGTGAATACATAATGAATCAGTCATATATATGTCCGGTGGAATCCACTTTGGAAATCATAAGCGGCAAGTACAAGCCGCTTATACTGTGGCACCTTGCGGACGGCACGCTTCGGTTTAGCGAGCTGCAAAAGCTTTTGCCGTCGGCAACGCCGAAAATGCTTACGCGTCAGCTGCGCGAGCTTGAAAGTGACGCTCTCGTGTCACGCAAGGTATACCCCGTCGTCCCGCCGAAGGTCGAGTACTCCCTGACGGACACGGGCAAAAGCTTTATACCGATTTTGAAGGAGATATGCGACTGGGGCAATACGTATTTGCGTTCAAACAATATATGCCCCAACTGTTCAATGGTGAGCGAGTAACGAAAAAAAGACAGGCAAGAGCCTGTCCTTTTTGTTATCGTATCAAAGAACGTCATTCTTTATAAGGTCGTCATACGTTTCGCGCTTTACGACCACCTTCGCGCTGCCGTCCGAAACGGCTACGACCGCGGGACGCGGTATTCTGTTATAGTTGCTTGCCATCGAGTAATTGTAAGCGCCCGTGGCGAGTACCGCGAGCGTGTCGCCCACTTCGATTTTCGGCATCATAGCGTCCTTTAAAAGTATGTCGCCCGATTCGCAGCACTTACCCGCTATCGTGACCTTTTCCGTGCGCTCGGCGCTTGCGTTGTTTGCGATGACCGCCTCATACTCCGATTCATAGAGAATGTAGCGAGGGTTATCGCCCATACCGCCGTCCACGGAAACGTATTTTCTTACGTCCTTTATGTCCTTGATGCCGCCGACCGTATACAGCGTTATACCCGCGGGCGCGATTATCGAGCGTCCGGGCTCCATAAGTATGAACGGCAGCTTGACGTTTCTTTCCTCCGCTGTTTTCTTTACGACCTCGCTCACGTGCATTATGTATTCGTCATACGGCACGGGATCGTCGTTTTCGGTGTACATTATGCCGTAGCCTCCGCCAAGATTAAGACAGTCTATTTCAAGACCGAGCTTGTCCTTTAAGTCGCCGATAAAATTCATCATGACCTCGGCAGCCTTACAGAACGGAGCAATATCGAATATCTGCGAGCCTATGTGGCAATGCACGCCGTTTACCTTTACGTTCGCCATTTTGCTTGCTTTTTCGATTATTTCAAATGCCTCGCCGTTTTCGAGCGCCACGCCGAATTTCGAGTCTATCTGACCTGTCTGTATAAAGCTGTGCGTATGCGCGTCAACTCCGGGCTTTATGCGGAACATTATGTTCTGTACCACGCCGTACTTTTTCGCCGTTTCGTTGAGCGCGTCAAGCTCGTAAATATTATCTACGATTATGTTTCCGACATTATTTTTGACCGCCAAATCAATTTCGTCGGCGGTTTTGTTGTTGCCGTGGAAATACACCTTATCCATCGGGAAACCCGCTTTTATCGCGGTGTAAAGCTCTCCTCCGGACACAACATCGACTCCGAGCCCCTCCTCGTTTACGAGGCGGCAGGTATAAAGCGAGCAAAAAGCCTTGTTCGCGTAAAGAACGAGTCCGTTTCCGCCGTAATACTTATCCATCGCGTTCTTGTAAACGCGGCAGTTCTTCCTTATTAAGTCCTCGTCGAGCACGTAAAGCGGAGTGCCGAACTCCTTCGCAAGCTCTACCGTGTCGTTTTTTCCTATCACAAGATGATTTTTCTCGTTTACACTTAAGTCCTCCGATACAAACATCGCTTCTTACACCTTCCTTATTACCGCCGTCACTCAGCCTTGAGTGCCGTCGGGCTTTAATTCTTCCTCTAAAATGTTATTCGCTATTTTTCTCTCTGCGCGCATAATTTTCGGCTGCTTACCGTCTGTTATACATTTTTTATCTATGATTACCGTCTTTATCGTATCATCCGAAGGCACGTCGAACATTATATCCGACATCGCCGACTCGATTATCGAGCGAAGTCCGCGCGCGCCCGTGCCAAGCTCTATCGCCTTGTCGGCTATCGCCTCGATAGCCTCGTCCTCAAACTCAAGCTTTACGCCGTCGAACGCGAACAGCGCCTTATACTGCTTAATAAGCGCGTTCTTAGGCTCTGTAAGTATTTTTATGAGCGTCTGTCTGTCAAGCTTATCGAGCTTCGCAAACACCGGCAGCCTGCCTATAAACTCCGGTATAAGACCGAACTTCAACAGATCCTGCGGGATTATATTCGCAAGCAGCTCGTTCATATTCTTTTCCTTTTTACTCGTGACCTCGGCGCCAAAACCAAGTCCCTGCTTACCGATACGGCTTTCGATTATTTTCTCGATACCGTCGAACGCGCCGCCGCATATAAAGAGTATATTTGTCGTGTCAAGCTGTATAAACTCCTGATGCGGATGCTTTCTTCCGCCCTGTGGCGGCACCGACGCGGTCGTACCCTCGAGCACCTTTAAAAGCGCCTGCTGCACTCCCTCACCGCTTACGTCGCGCGTTATGGACACATTCTCGGTCTTTTTCGCTATCTTATCGATCTCGTCGATATAAATAATACCGCGCTCCGCGTCCTCTACCTCGTAATCGGCAGCCTGTATGAGCTTAAGCAGTATATTCTCAACGTCCTCACCGACGTAACCCGCCTCCGTAAGCGAAGTCGCGTCCGCTATCGCGAACGGTACGTTCAGTATTTTCGCAAGATTCTGCACAAGGAACGTCTTACCGCTTCCCGTGGGACCTATCATAAGTATATTACTTTTCTGAAGCTCCACGTCATCCGCCTCGTTGGAATGTTCTATACGCTTATAGTGGTTGTACACGGCGACGGACAGGATCTTCTTCGCTTCCTCCTGACCTATAACGTACTCGTCAAGAAACTCTTTTATTTCCTTCGGTTTCGGCAGCTCACTCGAACCGAAGCCCGCGCGGCTGTCATACGCGCCGTCTATGATGGTGTTACACACCGCCACGCACTCATCGCAAATATAAACTCCCGGGCCCGACATAAGTCTTTGCACCGCGCCCTCCGGCTTACCGCAGAATGAGCATCTTAAATATTTCTTTTCGTCCATCCACTCTACTCCTTACAAAGCTCAGCGATTTGTTATTACTTCGTCGATAAGTCCGTACTCCTTAGCCGCCTCTGCGGTCATGAAGTTATCGCGCTCGGTATCCTCACAAAGCTTCTCATACGTCTGTCCCGTGCGCTGCGCCAATATCTCATTCATCTTCCTCTTCGTTTCCACGAGATGATCGGTATAAATTTTTATATCAGTCGTCTGACCGCTAAGACCACCGCCCGATATAAGCGGCTGATGTATCATTATCTCACTGTTCGGCAGAGCGAATCTCTTACCCTTCGCGCCCGCCGCGAGCAAAAACGCACCCATACTCGCCGCCATACCGATACATATCGTCGACACGTCGCATCTTATATACTGCATCGTGTCATAAATAGCCATACCCGCGCTTATCGAGCCGCCGGGACTGTCTATATAAAACTGTATATCCTTATCGGGATCCTTCGCCTCCAAATACAGCATCTGCGCTACGACGAGGCTCGACGTGGCGTTATCTACCTGATCCGCCAAAAATATAATTCTGTCCTCTAACAGTCTTGAATATATGTCGTACGAACGCTCTCCTCTGTTGGTTTGTTCAACGACCATTGGTACTAATGCCATACCACTCATCCCTTTCAGAAAATTTATCAAATTACTTTACCGACGCGTTATTTACGATCATGTCGATAGTCTTTTGCATCTCAAGCTCCTGCTTGATACCTTCCTTCTCGGCGTCACTAAGCGCCTCCTTAAGCTTATCAAGCTCCATGTTATATTTTTTCGCCATATCCACAAGATGAAGCTCCAGCTCCTCCGGACCTGCCTCGATACCCTCCGCCTTCTTAATGGCTTCAAGCACGAGCGAACCCTCTATCTGCTTCTTCGCCTGCTCTCTAAACTGCTCCCTAAACGTTTCCTCCGTCTGACCGGTGTACTGCATATACATATCGAGCGTCATACCCTGATACGCGATACTCTGCGAAAAATCTCTCACTATACTGTCTATCTGAGCCTCCATCATCGCGTCGGGGATCTCAAACTCGGCGTTCTCTATTGCCTTATCGATTATGGCGTTCTCCGTTTCACTCTTAGCCTTATTTGCCGCCGCCTCCTCAAGCTTCTTACGCACGTCGGCTCTGTACTCTTCCAGCGTGTCAAACTCACTTACCTCGCTCGCGAAATCATCGTCAAGCTCGGGCAGCTCTCTTTTCTTTATCTCATTCACCTTTACCTTGAACACCGCGTCCTTACCGGCGAGATTATCTGCGTGGTACTCCTCGGGGAACGTGACCTTTACCTCAACATCGTCACTCGTTTTCGCGCCGACGAGCTGCTCCTCAAAGCCGGGGATAAACGTGTTCGAGCCTATTTCAAGCTCGTAACCCTCACCCTTTCCGCCGTCAAACGGCTTACCGTCCGTAAAGCCCTCGAAATCTATAACGGCTATATCGCCCTGCTCCACGCCTCTGTCGTCAACAGTTATAAGTCTTGCGTTCTTTACGCGCGCGGCTTCAATATCATCATCCACGTCTTTATCTGTTACAGTATAGTCAATTTTATCCACTTCTATACCTTTATATTTACCCAAGGTCACCTCGGGCTTTGTCGTTACGAGCGCCGTGAACACGATAGGCTCGCCCTTCTTTATTTCGTCAACGTCGATCTCGGGTCTTGCCACGGATTCAAGCTCCGATTCCTTAAGAGCCTCCTCGTATGCCGAGGGAAGCACGTCGTTTATAGCGTCATCGTAAAATACCGCGCTCGTGTAGTACTTTTCCACGATGCTTCTGGGCGCCTTACCCTTTCTGTAACCCGGTATATTAAATCTATTTGCATTTTTCTTATATGCCCGGTTTATCGCCTTGTCAAAATCCTCCGCGCTTACCTCGAAAGTGAGCTTAACAAGGTTTTTCTCGATTTGTTCTGTTTTCACTGCCATAGTGATAATATCCTCCTTCTGTGTCCCGCACCGCAGGACAGATTAACATAGCGTATATTATATCACTATTTTTCGGATATTTCAATTCTTTTTTTGAATTCTTTACATTTTTTTCATATCTGCTTTTACTTATATCACATTTTTAGTGTATTTTTACGAAAACAAAACTGTACACGGCGGCATATATTATAATATATGCGCTTATCCGATGATGCCGACGGGCGGTCAGGGCGCATATTTTGTAACGTAAGAACCACAGCTTGTATAAGCGGCGCGCAAAGCGCCGTTACAGAAAGGAGTAAATGATATAAGATGTATAATGATTTTGGCAGGAGTTTTTACGGAAACGGCTGCTCAAACAGCGGCTGCTCAACCGGCGGCTCCGAGAGTAATTGCTCGCCGTGCAGGTATCAGGTAGGTCCCACGGGACCGACAGGTCCCCAAGGACCGAGAGGCTGTTCCGGTTCGATCGGTCCTCAGGGACCGCAAGGCTTCGCGGGACCTCCCGGACCGACAGGTCCCCAAGGTCCCATGGGCGCTCCGGGTTCGGTAGGCGCGGTCGGTCCCACAGGTCCAACAGGTCCCGCAGGTGCGACAGGAGCAACAGGCGCAACGGGCGCGGTAGGTCCTACAGGTGCGGTAGGTCCTACAGGTCCCACCGGAGCTACGGGTGCGGTCGGTCCTACAGGTCCGACAGGCCCCGCGGGTGCGACAGGAGCAACAGGAGCGACAGGCGCTACAGGTGCGGTAGGTCCGACAGGTCCCACAGGCGCAACAGGCGCTACGGGCGCGGTTGGTCCGACAGGTCCCACAGGTCCCACGGGCGCGACAGGTGCTACGGGAGCAACGGGCGCGGTAGGTCCCACAGGTCCAACAGGTCCCACAGGTGCAACAGGCGCAACAGGCGCAACGGGCGCGGTAGGTCCCACAGGTCCTACAGGTCCCACCGGAGCAACAGGTGCTACAGGCGCGGTAGGACCGACAGGAGCGACAGGCGCTACAGGTGCGGTTGGTCCGACAGGTCCCACAGGTCCAGCGGGCACGCCCGCACCGGCTGCTTCGGCGATAACGTACTTCTCGGATGCGCCGACCGATCCCTTAACCGTGAATGTTGGGGATGACGTAGCCTTCACAACCACTGCCGCCGCGATCGGCACGGCGATCACCCCTAACGCCGGAGGCACGGAATTCGCTCTTAACGAAACGGGAACGTACCTTGTAAGCTACAGCGTGAACGCTGCGGAGTCTAACGCTACTCTCGTCGCGGAGCTTAACGGAACAGAGCTTGCGTACACGCTTGCGGAAAATCCGTCGGGCGGCTCGGCAATCGCGGGCACCTTTATTGTAAACGCGAACGCGGGAGATGTATTGTCGATAGTAAATCCCGCAGCGGGTGATGCGTTCAATATTCCCGCCGGCACCGAAACGCCGGGAGCGCAGCTTACGATCGTAAAAATAGCGTAAAGCAGAATAACCTCACAGATAAACGGCTGCGGCAAAATGCCGCAGCCGCCGCTGTGTATACGCGCGTTTTCGCCCGCAAAAGCGCGCGAAAAAAAACATTTCGCGGGCGGAAAGGCTGTGAAAAAATGGGAAAGTATAAGGTGGCGGTGTACGCCATATGCAAGGACGAGGAAAAGTTTATCGACAGGTGGATGGACTCCATGAGCGAGGCGGACGCGGTCTACGTCGCGGACACAGGCTCGTCGGACGGCAGCGTAAGGAAGCTGCGCGAGCGCGGCGCGGTCGTAAATGAAATACGCGTCGTCCCCTGGCGGTTCGACAAGGCGCGCAACATGTCGATGAGCTTTGTCCCCGACGACGTTGACATATGCGTATGCACCGATATTGACGAGGTACTGGAAAAAGGGTGGCGTTCTCTTGTGGAAAACGCATGGAGCCCCGACACGACGCGGCTCAGGTACAGATACACTTGGAGCTTCAAGGAGGACGGCAGCCCCGATATTACGTTTTGGTATGAAAAAATTCACGCACGTCACGGCTTTAAGTGGGTGCATCCCGTCCACGAGGTTTTAGAGTATTCGGGCACCAAGGCGGAGGTGTACGCGAAGGAGGGACGCGTGCATTTAAAGCATTACCCCGACAGCGAGAAGCCGCGCGGACAGTATTTGGAGCTTTTGGAGATGTCTGTCGCGGAAGCTCCCGACGACGACAGGAATATGCACTATCTCGGACGCGAGTATATGTACCATAAAATGTGGGATAAATGTATAGCAACGCTCAAAAAGCACCTTGCGATGCCCAAGGCGGACTGGAAGGACGAAAGAGGCGCGTCGATGCGGTACATAGCGAGAGCGTACAGAGCTAAGGGCAAGATGCGCGAGGCGAAGGAGTGGCTGTATAAGGCGATCGCGGAAACGCCGTACCTCAGGGAGCCGTATGTGGAAATGGCGCAGCTTGCATACGCGTCGGGCGACTGGGCGAGCGTGCTCAGCATGGCGGAGGACGCGCTCAAAATAAAGGAACGCCCCGAAAGCTACATAAACGAAGGCTTTTGCTGGGACTACACGATATATGATTTGGCTGCGGTCGCCTGCTATAACCTCGGTCTTTACCAAAGAGCGCTGTCGTTTGCGGAGCAAGCCGCCGCGATGTCGCCGAAAAACGAACGGCTTAAAAACAATCTCGACATTATAAAAGAAAAGGTAAAAAGCGAATAAATAAAGCAAAAAAGTCATGAGCGTAAAAGCTTCATGACTTTTTTGATGGTGTATATTAAAATTTTATAAGGAGCTTAACCTATATTCTCGTTATATGACTTTACAAAGTCGGGATACGCGGACGCAAGACCGTGCTCCGTGGAGTCAAGTCCCTTGATCTCATCCTGCGGCTTAGCGCGGAGAATATGAGCCTTCTTAAGTATGAAGAAGAGCAGTCCCGACATAAGCGCCGCCCACGCGATAAGGCATACCGCGCCGAGGCACTGAACGCCGAGAGCGTGCAAGCCGCCGCCGTGGAAAAGTCCCGGGAGAAAATCCTCACCCAAAAGCGCGGGATCGCTTGCGAACAAGCCTACCGCGATAGTGCCCCAAAGTCCGCATACGCCGTGAACGCTTATCGCGCCGACAGGATCGTCAACATGAAGCTTCGCGTCGATGAACGGGATAGCAAGGCACATCAGCACGCCGCCGACAACACCGATAATTATCGACGCGACGGGCGACACAACATCGCAGGGAGCCGTGATAGCCACAAGTCCGCCCAAAATACCGTTCAGCGTCATCGAAACATCGGGCTTACCGTAACGGATCCATGTAAAGAACATTGACGCGATAGCCGCCGCACAAGCCGCGAGGTTCGTTGTGATAAACACCTTCGCCGCAACCTGCACGCCGCCGTCGGACAAACCGCCCGTTGACGCGGGGTTAAATCCGAACCAACCGACCCACAGGATAAGCACGCCCAAAGCACCGATAAGGATGTTGTGACCGGGAATGGCGTTCGGAGTTCCGTCCTTCTTGTACTTGCCGATTCTCGGACCTAAAATAGCGGCACCCACAAACGACATCGTTCCGCCGAGCATATGTACGATAGCGGAACCCGCAAAATCGTGGAAGCCCATTTCGGCGAGCCAGCCGCCGCCCCATACCCAATGACCGGCGATCGGGTAGATAAAGAGCGAGATACAAGCACTGTAAATACAGTACGCTCTGAAATCCGTTCTGCCCGCGACCGCACCCGACACGATAGTCGCCGAAGTCGCGCAGAATACCGTTTGGAAGAACAGCGCCGTGTAGTCCACGTTAGCAGCACCCGCCGCGCCGTTCATCAGCATATCACCGAACGGAATACCTATAAATCCGTTACCCTCACCGTACATAAGTCCGTAACCGATGAGCCAGTAAACGATCGAACCGAACATAAAGTCAACAATGTTCTTCATTATAATGTTACCGGTGTTCTTACTTCTCGTAAAGCCCGCCTCGACCATCGTAAAACCGGTCTGCATAAAGAATACCAGCACGCCGCCGAAAAACAGCCAAAAGCAATCCACCGCCGCAGTTAATAATTCTGTACTCATAATCAATCAATCCTTCCCAAATGTATCATTTTTACAATAACGCTTCTCTGTCCTCTTCGCCGGTCCTTACCTTAATTACTCTCGTCACCGGAGAAATAAAGATTTTACCGTCACCGATCTCACCCGTTCTCAGTACCGAAACCGCTGTGTTTACAACATCCTCGACAGGAACCGTGCACACTACCATCTCCACCTTTACCTTCGGCAAAAGGTCAACGTTGTACTCAACGCCTCTGTACTGGTGCTTCTGTCCCTTCTGCACACCGTAACCGAGCACGTTGCACACGGTCATACCGTTAATGCCGATTTCGTTAAGCGCCGTCTTAAGCTCCTCAAGCTTAGACTGTCTTGTGATAATTTCGATTTTTGTCATTTCAGCCATGACCAAATCTCCCCTTTCATTTAAACAAAAAAGCGTGCCCGCCGCCACTACGCAGCAAACACGCCCTTGTGCTTAATAAAAAATTTTAGTTTTCTCCGAAAAGAAAAGACGCGTCTATACTTTCGTATAAACACGCCCTTGTGTTCGGAATTTTTACTATGCCGTTATTATACTCGCTTACTCCGACAATGTCAACACATTTTTCTATTTTTATAAACTTTTTACAAACTCATAAGCGGTGAAAAAAATAATTATAATAAACCTGCACTAAATTTTTGAAACCTATTGACAAGGTACAAATGCGGTGCTATAATAGCTGAGATAGAGTGAAGGAGGAGAGAGCCATGAGCGCGCGCAATGATTATTGTAAGCAAAGCGGTTCCCGTATTTCTTCATTTTTTATTTTAACTTTAAAACTTGATATAATTGATCGGCAATGTTGTTGAAAAACGGCATTGCTGTTTTTTTTGGGAAGGAGAATTACTATGAAAGGACAGCTAATTTTGGAAAACGGCGCGAGGTTCGTGGGCAGCCTTTTCGGCGCTGACGCGAACATCGTCGGCGAGGTCGTCTTTACCACGGGTATGACAGGCTACCAGGAAACGCTTACCGACCCGTCGTTTGCGGGACAGATCGTCACAATGACGTTCCCTCTTATAGGGAACTACGGCATCAACTTTGAGGATATGGAGGCTAAGCACACGAACCTTAAAGCGTTCGTGGTACGCGAGAAGTGCGACTTCCCCTCGAATTTTCGAAACGAGATGAACCTTGACGACTTTCTTCGTCAGCAGGGCGTTGTCGGACTTGAGGGCGTGGACACACGCGCGCTCACGCGTATACTGCGCGACGTCGGCGTTATGAAGGGCGTTATAATGAAAGGCGACCCGTCGGACAACGATATAAAAATCCTGATGGACTCGATGGATAACTCCGATGTTATCATGCAGACGACGACGGACGGCATTTACACCGTTAACGATACCGGCAGAACGCACATCGCGTTTATAGACATGGGCGCGAAGCAGGGTATCGTAAGGGATCTTGCAAAGCGTGACTGCCGTCTTACCGTGTTCCCCGCCGATGTGAGCGCGGATAAGATCGACGCGGTAAAGCCCGATATGATATTCCTGTCGAACGGCCCCGGCAACCCGCTTGACGCGCCCGGCACGGTCGACACCGTTAAGGCGCTTATCGGCAAGTACCCGATATGCGGCATTTGTATGGGTCACCAGATTATCGGTCTTGCACTCGGCTGCAAGACGAAAAAGCTGAAGTTCGGTCACCACGGCGGCAACCACCCCGTCAAGGATTTAAAGACAGGCAGCGTTTACATCACGAGCCAAAACCACAACTACATCGTTTCCGACTATCCCGACGAGGTCGAGGAAACGTTTGTGAACGTGAACGACGGCACTTGCGAGGGTATACGGCACAAGACGCTCCCAATTCAAAGCGTACAGTTCCACCCCGAAGCCTCACCGGGGCCTCTCGACACAGGCTGGCTGTTTGACAGATTTCTAAAGGAAATATAACCGTAGGGGCGAACCGTGTTCGCCCGCGAAACGTAGGTGCGGTCATCGGCCGCCCACAACCCAACACAACGTAGGGGCGAACCGTGTTCGCCCGCGAAATGTAGGGGCGGTCATCGGCCGCCCGCACCACAAATTTAAGAACGGAGGATTATTATGCCATTAGATAAAAGTATAAAGAAAGTTCTCGTGATCGGCTCGGGACCTATCGTAATAGGACAGGCGGCGGAGTTCGACTACTCCGGCACGCAGGCGTGTCAGGCGATCAAGGACGAGGGTATCGACGTTGTTCTCGTAAACTCCAACCCCGCCACGATAATGACAGACCGCGGCATGGCTGACCAGACGTATATCGAGCCTTTGACCGCAGAATATGTTGAAAAAATCATACAGAAGGAGCGTCCCGACTCGATTATCGCGGGCATGGGCGGTCAGACGGGTCTTAACCTCGCGTGCGAGCTGTACGACAAGGGCGTGTTCGACAAGTACGGCATGAAGGTTATAGGAACGTCCATTCCCTCAATCAAAGAGGGCGAAGACCGCGACAGCTTTAAGCGTCTTATGGAGCGCACAAATCAGCCTATCGCGCCGTCGGAGATCGTTACCGACCTCGAATCGGGTCTTTTGTTTGCGAAACAGATAGGCTACCCCGTTATCGTGCGTCCGGCGTACACGCTCGGCGGTACGGGCGGCGGTATCGCGGAAACGCCCGAGCAGCTTGAGGTTATCTTGTCGCAGGGCTTGAGGCTGTCGAGAGTGGGACAGGTATTGCTCGAAAAGTCGATAAAGGGCTGGAAAGAGATTGAGTTTGAGGTTATGCGCGACAGCGCGGGTAACTGTATAACGGTCTGCTCCATGGAAAATATAGACCCCGTGGGCGTTCACACGGGCGACTCTATCGTTGTCGCTCCCGCGCTCACACTCGCCGACAAAGAGTATCAGATGCTGCGTAAGGCGGCTATCGACATTATCAATTCAATAGAGATCAAGGGAGGCTGCAACGTGCAGTTCGCGCTCGACCCCGACAGCTTTAACTATGCCGTTATCGAAATCAATCCGCGTGTGAGCCGTTCGTCGGCGCTCGCGTCGAAGGCTACGGGTTACCCGATTGCCAAAATCGCGGCGAAAATCGCGCTCGGCTACAACCTCGACGAGATTAAAAACGCCGTTACGGGCAAGACGTTCGCGTGCTTTGAGCCTGCAATCGACTACATCGTAACAAAAATCCCGAAGTGGCCCTTTGACAAGTTCTTCGGTGCGAAGAGAAATCTCGGCACGAAGATGATGGCTACGGGCGAGGTCATGGCGATTGCGAACACGCTTGAGGCGTCGCTTTTAAAGGGCGTGAGGTCGCTTGAAATCAACCAGTACACGCTTGAAAGAAAGTCGTCGAGAGAGCGTTCGACGGTGGAGCTGCGCCAGCGCGTTATCGTTCCCGACGACGAGAGACTTTTCGACCTCGCGGAGCTTATAAGAAGAAATTACAACATGGACAAGCTTGCGGAAATTACGGGTATGGATCCGTTCTTCCTCAAAAAAATAAAGAATATCGTCGACGCGGAGGAGGAACTTAAAAAGCACAAGCTGACCGACCTCAGTTACGATATGCTCAAAAAGTACAAGAAAATGGGCTTTTCGGACAAGGGTATAGCGGAACTTGTCGGCTGCCACGCAAACGAGGTATTCAATCTGCGCTCGATGCTCGGTATCACGCCCGTTTACAAGATGGTCGATACTTGCGCGGGCGAGTTCGAGGCTGTTTCGCCGTACTACTATTCCACATACGACGATACGACAGAGTCTGTCCCCTCCGACAAAAAGAAGGTCATAGTTATCGGCTCGGGACCTATCAGAATAGGTCAGGGCATAGAGTTTGACTACTGCTCCGTCCACTCTGTCTTGTCGCTCGAAAAGGCGGGCGTTGAAACGATCATAATAAACAACAACCCCGAAACCGTTTCGACGGATTTTGACACGTCTGATAAGCTCTACTTCGAGCCGCTTACCGAAGAGGACGTTTACAATATAATCCTGCTCGAAAAGCCTGACGGCGTAATACTCCAGTTCGGCGGTCAGACGGCTATTAAGCTTGCCAACTTCCTCGACGATATGCACGTTCCCGTGCTCGGCACTCAGCCCAAATACATCGACGAGGCGGAGGACAGAGAAAAGTTTGACGAGATGCTTGAAAAGCTTAACATAAAGCGCCCGAAGGGCAAGGCGGTGTGGAGCGTCAAGGAGGGCGTTGAGGAAGCGAACAAGCTCGAATACCCGCTTCTCGTGCGCCCGTCCTACGTTTTGGGCGGTCAGGGCATGGAAATCACGAGAAACGAAATTGACCTCGTGCGCTACCTCACGGACGCGTTCGCGAAGGACGCGAAAAATCCCGTGCTCATAGACAGGTACCTTGGCGGACGCGAGATAGAGGTCGACGCGATTTGCGACGGCACGGACGTACTTATCCCCGGTATCATGGAACATTTGGAGCGCGCGGGCGTTCACAGCGGCGACTCCATATCAATATATCCGCCGCAGAACCTGACGAGCGAAATTATAGACAAAATCGTTGACGTTACGCACAAGATAGCGATCGAGCTCAACGTGATAGGCATGATAAACATTCAGTTTATCGAGTTTAAAAACGAGCTTTATATAATCGAGGTAAATCCGCGCTCGAGCCGTACGGTGCCGTATATCACCAAGGTTACTAACGTGCCTGTGATAGACATCGCGACGAATATAATGCTCGGCAAAACGCTTAAGGAAATGGGTTACTCAACGGGTATCGCGCCGCAGACCGATACTGTCGCGATAAAGGTGCCGGTGTTCTCAACGGAGAAGCTGCCGCGCGTCGAGGTAAGTCTTGGTCCCGAAATGCGCTCGACGGGCGAAGTCTTGGGCGTTGGACACAGCTTTACCGAAGCGATGTACAAGGGCTTTGTCGCTGCCGGCACGACGATACCGAAGCCCGGCTCGACGATACTTGCGACGGTGCGCGAGCTCGATAAGGAAAACTTTCTCCCCATCGCGAAAAAGTTTGACCTTTTGGGCTGCAGCTTTATCGCCACGGAAGGCACCGCGAAGCTCCTCAGTGACAACGGCATAAAAGTACAGACAGCGAAAAAAATTTCGGAGGGCGTCCCGAATGTCCTCGACGTTATACGCAGCGGAATGATCGATCTCATAATCGACATTCCGAAAAAGGGTAACGACGCTCACTCCGACGGATTTAAAATAAGACGCACAGCCGCGGAATGTTCCGTTTCCATCATGACGAGTCTTGACACGGTTCGCGCTCTGACAGACGTCATGGAACAGCGTTACACCCCAAATTCCGTAAACATCATCTCCCTCTCGGACATAAAATAACGCTCAACCGTAAAAAAACGATCAAATAAGGGTAAAAATGATGCATTTAAGCGTCAAATTAAGGTGAAAATGATACATTTCAGCGTGAAAAAGGCATCATATAAGGGTAAAAACGGCGCATTTTAGCGTCAAAAAGGCATCATATAAGGGTGAAAACGGCGCGTTTCAGCGCGAAAAAGGCGGCGAATAAGGGTAAAAACGGCGCATTCCAGCGCGAAAAAGGCGGCGAATTAGGGTGAAAATGATACATTTCAGCGTCAAAAAGACGGTAAATTAAGGTAAAAACGGCGTGTTTCAGCGTCAAAAAGACGGCGAATAAGGGAAAAAACAGTAGAATTTAGCGTAAAAAAAACGGTTTTTATGGAGAAAAACCGTTTTTTTATTTACTTTTTAGAGATATTTACCGCTATCATTTCGGCTATTTTTATGCCGTCGACCGCGGCGGACATTATCCCTCCGGCATAGCCCGCACCTTCTCCGCACGGGTACAATCCCTTTATATTTGACTGCATCGTTTTCTTGTCCCGCACAAGCCTCACCGGTGACGACGAGCGCGTTTCCGGCGCGGTCATAACCGCGTCCAAGTCCGCGAAACCCTTGAGTTTACCGTCCATAAGCGGCAGCGCTTCACGCAGAGCGCTCACAATAAATTCGGGTAAAACCTTGTCCATACTCGTCCATACAACGCCGGGGCGGTATGTCGGTTCAACAGTACTGCTGCCGCTGCCGATACCGAGGAAATCCCCCACTCTTTGGCACGGCGCGCTGTAATTTGAGCCGCACACCTCAAACGCGCGCCTCTCTATTTCTCTTTGAAAGTACATTCCCGCAAGCGGATCGGACGACGAAAAATCGTTCGGAGTTACGCCGACGAGCAGCGCGCTGTTCGCGTTTTTTCCGTCGCGGGCAAAGCTGCTCATGCCGTTCGTCACAACGCCGCCCTCCTCGGACGCGGACGCTGTTACCGTGCCGCCCGGGCACATGCAGAACGTGTACACTCCCCTGCCGCCTTCGAGATGTACCGACAGCTTGTAGTCAGCCGCGCCGAGGCGCTTATGCGCCTTTCCGTACCGATTTTTGTTTATCTCATCCTGAAGATGTTCGATCCTCACTCCAACGGAAAAGCTTTTCTGTTCCATCGCGATATTGCGGTCACGCAGCATTTCAAACGTGTCGCGCGCGCTGTGTCCTATGGCAAGGACTATATTCTCCGTTTCTATCTCGTACTCGTTTCCATCCCCGTCCGACACGACGGCGGCGCATACCGCCCCGTCGTTTGTTTTTATGTTGACGAGCTTATTTGAAAAGCGCACCTCGCCGCCGAGTTTTATTATCTCCTCGCGCAATGAGCTTACCATCGCGCAAAGATTGTCGGTGCCGATATGCGGCTTGGCGCTGTACAGTATCTCCTTCGGCGCGCCGTGGGCGTGAAACTCCTCGAGTACCTTTTGTATTCTGAAATCGTTTATGCCGGTGGTCAGCTTGCCGTCCGAAAACGTGCCCGCGCCGCCCTCGCCGAACTGCACGTTTGAGTTTGGGTTTAGCGCGCCGCCGTTCCAAAAGCACTCAACGTCTTTTTGTCTGTCCTCGACGCATTTGCCGCGTTCGAGCAAAATGACCTTAAAGCCGTTCTGCACGAGAGTAAGAGCGCACATAAGTCCCGCAGGTCCCGTGCCGACTACCACGACGCGCTCGCCGTTTGCGGTGTGTTTTGGGAATTTGTACGGCTTTTCCTCGATGATTTGAGCGTTTTTGCACTTCCTTACAAGCTTTTCCTCGTTGTCCGCCTCCACATCGACCGAATATACGTAGTATATATCGGGTTTGTGGCGCGCGTCGATCGACTTTTTCGCTATCGCGAAGGATTTTATGTTTTCCGCGCCCAGATTTTTCATTACCTTTTTCCTGAGGTCGGACTCCGTATCGTCAAGTCCGAGCTTTATGTCAGTAATTCTTATCATGTGTCTGCTCCTAAAATAAAATTGCTCTCACCTTTTCGGCTACCGCCTCCGCAAGCTTTTTATGCTCGCCGGGCTCCATATGTATACCGTCCGTGTCGGACGCTTCGGCAAAGCGCGACGCGTCCATAAAGTACGCGTGTTCTTTTTTTGCCGTCTTTTCATATTCCGCCGCGAAGTCGAGTGATTTCTTCGCCGACTTTGCCGTGTACAGCTCCTTAAAAAGCGGGTGGCGCATTGAACATTCCTTGATATGTATCGGTGATATGATAAGCACGTCCCCGCCGCCTTTTTTCCGCCACGCGCGGACGTATTCGGCTACGGCTTTCGCGCTTTCGCTCGCTTCGAGGTCAAAATACTTCAACAAATCGTTTGTGCCGAGCATCACGATAAGAAGGTCGGTATTTTTCGCAATATCGCTTGCTTTGAGCATGTTTTGAAAATACGTCCAACCGTTTTTGCCGTAATCGTCGGGTATGTCCGTATGCGTGGTGCGTCCGCACAGTCCCTCGGGGATTATTTCGCACTCGCCGTCCGTAATTTCGGCAAGGACAGATGTCCACGGTTTTTCAAGGCGCGAACCGTCGGCGGGATCGTGTCCCCATGTATTTGAGTCGCCGAAGCATAGTATTCTTTTCATTATTCTTCTCCTTACGCAGTTTTTTTTATTGTACCAATTACATGAAAAAAAGTCAATAACAAAAAGCTCCGATACGTTCGGAGCCTTTTGTATTTTTTTATTTGCCTTTGATCATGCTTCTTTGACTACGGAATTGCCGACATACTGTGACTTTCCGAACGCCAAGATAAGCATGAATATCGGTGTAAGGAAAATCAGACCTACAGCGTAGCCCGCGCCGTGACCGAATGCCTTGGACAACTTAACGCACTGAATGATCTGCACTACCGTAGCGGCTATTAAAAGCACAAGCGCTACAACCAGCAGCGCCGTATTGTTCGGGTAAAGCTGCATAAGCAGTGACGCAACAAAGAGAAGAACAAATGCGATCCAGTAGAACAACGGCTTCCAGCATATTTTGTAATGCGTGTGACCGGAAAGGAACGGAATGATCGATTTCCAGCCCTTTTCGCCCGCTTTATTGAACAGCTTCCATCTTGATACAACGGCAATTACCACGCAAACAAGTAATGTTACGAGATAAGTTACCAGCATACCTATTTCCTGTGAGGTGGGCATTGTAGACGTCATGATAACGTCCTCCTTTCATAATTTTTTACCTGCTTACAGCATAGCACAAGCGATATTCTCTGTCAATAATCGGAGTTTATTTGTCTTATATTTTTAATCTTGTCGTTGTATTTATGCAATACTTTTCTAAAAAAACAAAAAAATGCTTGACAAATAATTCAAACGGGGGTATAATATTATTCGTTGCTATGGCGGTATAGCTCAGTTGGCTAGAGCATGCGGTTCATACCCGCAGTGTCAGTGGTTCAAATCCACTTACCGCTACCACGTCGCATTACGCGACAGTTTTACGAAGTCTTTGCGTTGCAAAGACTTCTTTTTTATGTCGCGTAATGCTCCTCTTTCACAAAAAGCCGTCACTGCGCTGCAGCTGCTCGCTTATAAATGCGCTCGCGACGCCTCCGCTTGTTTTGGGCTTTTTGTGAGGGGGCGACCGATGGTCGCCCATACGGGGGGGGATTTTGTAAATCACGCGTTGTAGGGCGGGGTGCCTTTGCTACGGCATACGAGCAAAGCTCTATGCCTACGACGCTAAAGCGTCGTTCACCTCACCCCGCCGTGATTGGTGGATGGCGGGCGGCGAGGTTTGCGCATACAATTGTTTATGTTGGCACATCGGGGATATGCGAAAGGATGTTCTTTTTAAAAAAAGAACCAAAAACCCTAAGAGGGGGGATTTCGATTTCCCCCCCTCTTAGGAATCACCCCCTTGAAACGACCAAAGGGGGGCGTTGCCCCCTCGTGGACACCCCCTGTTTAAACCCCTCAGTCACGCTGCGCGTGACAGCTCCCCTATTAGGGGAGCCACACGGCAAAGCAACAAACGCCGTAGTAAGGGGAGCCTTGCGGGTGGGCGAATGCCGTAGCAAGGGGAGGCTTGCGGGCGGATGATATCCGCCCCTACAAACCGTTGCCGTCAGGGTGTCAGGGAGGCGGGCTGTGGGCAGCCCGCCCTACGGGGGGAGATTTGCACGGCGACGGGGTGAGGTGAACAACACGCGGAGCGTGTGGTAGGCGTGTTCGCTTGCGAACAAACGCCGTAGCAAAGGGAGGCTTGCCCTACGGAAATAGAGGGAGAGTTGCGGGTAGATGATATGCGCCTGTACAATTGTTGATAGCAGTATGTAAGGTGATTTTTTGCAATGAAAAAGCACATTTTGCAATGTGCTTTTTGTTATTATTTTGAAAGCAAGTC
>CANPXG010000030.1 GCA_947585795.1 uncultured Clostridia bacterium | reverse complement strand
TAAAAAAAGAACCAAAAACCCTAAGAGGGGGGATTTCGATTTCCCCCCTCTTAGGAATCACCCCCTTGAAACGACCAAAGGGGGGCGTTGCCCCCTTTGGATACCCCCGTTTAAACCCCTCCGTCGGCTATGCCGACACCTCCCCTATTAGGGGAGGCTTAAAGAGGGCGACCGCAAGGGTCGCCCCTACAAAGGTTGCCGTCAGGGTGTCAGGGAGGCGGGCTGAGGTGAACCACACGCTCCGCGTGTGGTAGGCGTGTTGCGAAGCAACAAACGCCGTAGCAAGGGCAGCCCGCCCTACGTGAGGCTGTCGAGGGCGCCAGCCCCTACAAACCCCTCAGTCGCCTGCGGCGACAGCTCCCCTAATAGGGGAGCCTTAAAGCGGGCGACCGTAAAGGTCGCCCCTACGGGGGAGGAATCCCTCCACCGCCTTCGGCGGTCTCTTTTCTACGGCATACGAGCAAAGCTCTATGCCTACGACGCTAAAGCGTCGTTCACCTCCATTTGACAAGTGAACAACACGCTTGCGTGTTGTAGGCGTGTTGCGAAGCAACAAACGCCGTAGCAAAGGGAGGCTAACGGGCAGGCGACAAACGGCGGGGTGAGGTGAACCACACGCTCTGCGTGTTGTTCACTTGAGGGGAGCTGTCGCCGAAGGCGACTGAGAGGTGGTTTTGAGAATTTGTTGCCACCTCTCCGTCATTGCTGCGCAATGCCACCTCTCCTCAAGGAGAGGCTCACGATGTGCGCCGCCCGTTCAAAACACAAAAAAGGAGAAAGATGATGAAGAAATTGAAAGTGATGACGGTATTTGGTACGCGTCCGGAGGCTATTAAAATGGCTCCGCTTGCGCTGGAGCTCAGGAAATATGACGAGATCGAGCCTATTGTCTGCGTGACGGCGCAGCACCGTCAAATGCTCGATCAGGTGCTTGAAATATTTGGCATAACGCCGGACTACGACCTCGACATTATGAAAGAGCGTCAGACACTTGTGGGGATAACCTCGCGCGTGCTTGAAGGTCTTGATGAGGTTATAAAAAAGGAACAGCCCGACATCGTGCTGGTACACGGCGACACGTCAACAAGCTTTGTCGCCGCGCTTGCCGCGTTCTACAATCAGGTCAAGGTCGGTCACGTCGAGGCGGGACTGCGCACGTACGACAAGTACTCGCCGTTCCCCGAGGAGATGAACCGTCAGCTTACCGGCAGGATTTCCGACTTAAACTTCTCGCCGACGGAGCAGAACAGACAAAATCTTCTTAAGGAAAATGTGTCCGACGATATAATCTATATAACCGGTAATACCGTTATAGACGCGCTCAAAACGACTGTGCGCCCCGATTACGAGTTTAAGGACGAATGTTTGGCGAACCTTGATTTTGAAAACAAGCGCGTCATAATCGTGACGGCTCACCGCCGTGAAAATCTTGGAAAGCCGCTTGAAAACATATGCACCGCGCTTAAGGAAATCGTGACGGAGTACCCCGACACGGAGATCGTGTACCCCGTGCATTTAAATCCCGCGGTGCGCGAAACGGCGTTTTCGATACTCGGCGATATGGACAGGGTGCATCTGATAGATCCGCTTGACGTTGAGGACCTGCACAACGCGATGTCGCGCTCGTTTATGGTGATGACCGACTCGGGCGGTATACAGGAGGAGGCTCCCGCACTCGCAAAGCCCGTGCTTGTGCTTCGGCGTGAAACGGAGCGTCCCGAAGCCGTTAAGGCGGGTACGGTAAAAATCGCGGGCGTGGATAAGGACGAGATAAAACGGCTCGCGAAGGAGCTTTTGGACAGTAAGGAAGCGTACGATAAAATGGCGCACGCCGCGAACCCCTACGGCGACGGTGAAGCGTCGAGGCGTACCGTGGAGGCTATACTGTACGCGTTCGGGTACCGGACCGAAAGACCGGATAACTTTTCGGTGAATTAAATCGTAAAAATTTAAAGGGACGGGAGGCGCCGCTATGACAGAACTGTTGAATGATGTACACAGCCTTCTGAAGGAAAAGAATTTTTTCAAGGTAAAAAATATTTTGAAGGCGGAAAACCCCGCGGATTTGGCGGCGCTTTTTGAGGAACTGTTTTACAATAATTTTGATGAGCAAAAAGAGTTCATGATGCTGTTTCGACTGCTACCGAAGGACAGCGCGGCGGAAACGTTTGCGTATATGAATACCGATATGCGCCGTCACCTCATAGATATGTTTACGGACAAGGAGCTCCGTGAGATCCTTGATGAGCTTTATATAGACGATACCGTGGATATGATAGAGGAGCTGCCCGCGAACGTTGTGGCGAGAATTTTAAAGAACTCGACTACGGGTGAGCGTAAGGCGATAAATGAAATTTTGCATTATCCCCGTGACAGCGCGGGAAGTATAATGACGATAGAGTACGTCAGTCTGCACAAGGATATGACCGTGTCGGAGGCGTTTGAGAAGATACGTAAGGTGGGCGTGAATAAGGAAACGATTTACACCTGCTACGTCACGGAGAACAGGCGGCTTATAGGTATTGTTACGGTGAAGGACTTGTTCATGGCGGATGAGGACGCGAAGATTTTTGATATAATGGAAACAAATATTATAAGCGTCGATACTCATGAGGATAAGGAGATCGTGGCGAATATGTTCGCCAAGTACGACTTTTTGGCGCTGCCGGTCGTGGATAGAGATAACCGTCTTGTCGGTATAGTGACGTTCGATGACGCGATGGAGGTAATCGAGGAGGAGAATACCGAGGACGTTACGAAGATGGCGGCTATTGCGCCGAACGAGGAGAGTTATTTCCGTACGGGTATTTTTAAGCACGTCGGAAGCAGAGTGATATGGCTGTTGATATTTATGATATCCGCGTTTATAACGCAGCGTCAGCTGACGCATTACGAGGATATGCTTGTGGTCGTACCGACGCTTGTGGCGCTTATGCCGATGATAACGGATACGGGCGGTAACTGCGGCTCGCAAAGTTCGACGATGATCATACGCGGACTCGCGCTCGGTGAAATACGGTTTTCGGATTTTTTTAAGCTCGTGTTTAAGGAGTTTCGTATCGCTATTATGGTGAGCGCGGTGCTCGCGGTGGTGGCGGGAGTGGTTACGTATTTGCTGTACGGGCACGATATACTTGTTTCGACCGTGATAATGCTGGCTATAATATGTACGGTGATCATGGCGAAGCTTATCGGTGCGGCGCTTCCGATGCTGGCGAAGCGTATAGGTCTTGATCCGGCGCTGATGGCGTCGCCGCTTATAACGACGATAGTGGACTGTTGTTCGATATTTTTGTATTTTACGATCGCGTCTTATATATTAAAAATTTAACGGGAGCGCTTGGGTGTGTCCCGTTTTGTCATGGTGGAGGGATAGACAGTGAATATACGCAGAGCTTTGGAAAAAGATATTGGAAGGATAGACGATTTGCTTTTGCAGGTGCTTACCGTGCATCATAACGGCAGACCGGACTTGTTCAAGCCGAATTGCCGTAAGTACACGGACGCGGAGCTTACGGAAATTATAAAGGATGATACGCGTCCTATTTTTGTCGCGGAGGACGGTACGGTCAAGGGGTACGCGTTCTGTATAATAAAGGAGCGTAAAAATAATAACGTTATGACCGATATAAAAACGCTGTATATAGACGATTTGTGCGTGGATGAAAATTGCAGGGGAGAGCATATCGGCAGCGCGCTTTATGAGTATGTGAAAAATTACGCGAAAAGTATAGGGTGCTATAACGTGACGCTAAACGTTTGGGAATGTAATTCGTCCGCGAGGAGGTTTTACGAAAAATGCGGACTCAGTCCGATGAGTACGACTATGGAAACGATACTGTAAAAATATAAATATATGGGGACACTAAAATTTTAGTGTCCCCATTTTTAGTCCGTTATTACCACGGGTTTTGAGATGCCCGCTTTTTCGGCTTCGGAGGCGGAGTATATTATAACCGCGATCTCCGTTTCGCCGCTTATGTCGGATACGTTTACGTATGCCTCGATGCCGCACGGGCATTCGCCTTCAAATCTCATCTCGCCGTTTACGTGTATTTCAACAAAGTTTCCCGTTACCTCGCGGAAAATGATAAAGTTATCGCTTTCGCGTATCTCGGCGTTTGTTTTATAAAGGACATAACCGGAAACGCCGTCGAATTTATCGTCGTGACCGCTTCCGACGGTGACGATGCCCCAAGTGTTCATGTCGCTGTCCATAATTTCCTTGTAGGGATCGGGACGCTTCGGGCTAAGCTCGACAGCCTGCCGCCACTTTGATATATATCGCTCGTTTACGGAGGGGATGTATATCGGCTTATTTTTATTTTCCTTTGCCATTACCTGCGCGTCTGCACCCGTAAGTCCTTCGGCGGACGCTGTCAAAATAACGCTTTCTGCTCCGTCCGTCTGTTTTACTATCACCTGACAGCAGCCGTTAAACAAGCGTCTTTCTTCCGCCTTGTCGGCTTCGTGGGAGTTAGGGTCGCCGTTGCCTACACCGATTATTTCGCCGCCCTTTGCCGTGAATTTAATGAGATCGTCAGCTGTGGGGACGGTTATGCCGTTTGCGTCGCAAACGGATATGTTGAATATAACCGCGTCGTCCGAAGCGTCGTATACGAAATCCGAGGCGGGCTCGATAATTATTTTTTCCGCCTTTCCCGAAGTCGTCACCTCGTCGCTGCAGACCGCTTCACCGTCCGAAAAACCGACCATTTTAAGCGTTCCCTTTTCAAACGGCACGTACCAGTCGGTCATGTCGTATTTATCAACGTCTTTTTTTCCGAGCGATTTGCCGTTTAAAAACAATTCCGCCTGCTCGCAGTTCGTATGCGCCATTACGCGCACCGTTTCGCCCTCGCTGTGGTTCCAGTGGGGGAGGAGATGTATCATGGGCTCGTCGGTAAAGAATGCCTTGTTCAGGTAGAACGCGTCCTTTTTAAAGCCGCAGGTGTCCATAATGCCGAATTGAGTGCTTATCGAGGGCCACTCGAACGGAGTCGGCTCGCCTCGGTAGTCGAAGCCTGTCCATATAAACAGTCCCATTATATGCTTGCGCGTGTCGACCTGTTTAAAGCCGTCGCGGTAAGTGTTGCCCCATACAGCCGCTTCGCTGTCGTAGCAGTCTATCACGTTTTTGGCGTGATCGGTCTTATACACGCCGCGCGTTTCAAACGAGCTGTCGTTTTCACTGCCGAGCATCGGTATATGCGGGTACTTTTCACGAAAATCGTCGTATGTGTGGGTTATATAGTTAAAGCCGGTAATGTCGAGCACGCCCGACGCGCCGTTTTCGCTCATTACGCCGGTATTCATCGCGCCGAGCACAAAACGGGTGTCGTCAAGATGCTTGATCTCACGGTAAAGACTTTGAGCAAGCTTTCTTCCCGTGGGTGTGCCCTGAAGCGGTTCCTCGTTAAATATCGAATACATAACCACGGACGGGTGGTTGCGGTCACGCGTCACCATGTCGCGGACCTGCTTTAAGCCGTCGCTGCTTGTATTGAAGTTACGGTTCTCGTCCATGACGAGCAAGCCGTATTTGTCGCAGCAGTCAAGAAGCTCGCTCGAGGGATCACCGTGCGCGCAGCGGTACGCGTTCGAGCCCATTTCTTTAAGCAGCTTTATCCTGTATTCGTTCACGCTGTCGGGCACGGCGACACCGACTCCGGCGTGGTCCTGATGGTTACACGTGCCGTAAAGGTCGACGCGTCTGCCGTTTAAGAAAAATCCGTTATCGGCATCGATTGAAATTGTGCGGAAACCGAAATTGTTTATCTGTTTGTCGGTAAGCTTTGCGCCCTCGTAAAGCTCGCTCACCATTCTGTACATATTCGGCGAGTCGATGTCCCACAGAAGCGGGCTGTACGTGAGCACGCTCTGCTTAACGAGAACACGTTCCCCGCCTTTTACGCGAAGCTCCGTTTCCGCGCTGCCGACGGTGTTGTCCTCCGCGTCGAGGATATACGTTTTAAGGCGCATATCCTTGTCCTCGCAAGAGGAGTTTTCGACGGTCGTGTCCGTAAGAGCGTCCCACACGTCCGCGGTCTTTTTTTCGGGATGCACAAACACGCCCCAATGCGTGATATGCGCGGGATCTTTCTTGTAGAGGTTCACGTGGCGGTATATGCCCGCACCCTCGTACCACCAGCCTTCTATCACGGTCGCGTCCACGAATACCGTAAGGTCGTTGATTTGGTCGCCGTAGAGCGCCATGTCGGTAGCGTCGGCGACGAACGAGTTGTAGCCGCAGAAATTTCTCGCTATGACGGAGCCGTTTAAATAGACTACCGCGTGCGATGATATTCCTCCGAACTCAATCAGAATTTGCTTATCTCTGTCGCTTTCTTCGAGGCGGAACCGCTTTGAGTACCATGCCTTGCCGCGCGGCTTGTAGCCTTGTGCCGGTCCCCATTTTTCGTCAAAGTCGCCGTATACCGCCCAGTCGTGGGGCAGATCTACCGTTTCCCAGCCGCTTTTGTCAAAATCGGGCGAAGCCGCGCCGACAGCGCCGCCCGCCTTTGCCGCCATGTAAGATTTTGTGTGCGAATTAATGAATGGCGACGGTATATCGCCCTTGTGAAATTTCCAATCCCTGTCCAAGCTGAATTTTTCCATAGTGATCTCCTAAAAGTCTTTTTTAATTTTCCCCTTGTATTTCTTTATACTGCCGCCGAGCGAAACAACGTCGCCGAAACGGTTTTTAAGGCTGTCAACAGTCTTTTCAAAGCGCTCCACCTTTTTTTCGCGCTCGCTGTTTTCCTCAAACAGACTTATCTGCTCGTATACATCGTTTTCACCTATCATACCGGTGCACGTGACCGACATCATGCGTATCGGCGAACTCATGTTCCACACCTTTTTCACAAGCGCCATAGCCGTTTCGCGTATGTCGCGGGAGGTGTACGTGGGCGACGCGAGCTTCGTCTGTCGGCTTATGGTTTTGAATTTCGGATCCTTTATCATAATCTGCACGGTGGTGCCCTTAAGCCCTTTCGCGCGCATACGTGACGCGACGGAATCGCAGAGCGCGTATACGCCGCCGCGTATTTCGTCCTCGCCGACGATGTCGCGGCTGAACGTGATACCGTTGCCTATCGATTTAACGTCGTCCTTTTCGTATATCAGCTTTACTTCCTCGTCGTCAAGACCGTTCGCGTAGCGGTAGAGCATACTGCCCGCCTTGCCGAAGTGCGACACGAGCGCGTTTTCGTCAAACGCGGCAAGCTGACCTATCGTTTTCACACCGAGAGCGCTAAGCTCCGCTGCCGTCTTGCGTCCGACAAAGAGCAGGTCGCTTGCGGGTAGGGGGTAGATAAATTCCTTCCAGTTCTCGCGCGAAAACACGGTCGTCGCGTCGGGCTTTTTGTAGTCGCTGCCAAGCTTTGCGAACACCTTGCAAAACGACACGCCGACGGAGATCGTAAGTCCCGTTTCCTCGCGCACGATGCGCCGTAAATCGTCGGCGATACGCTTGCCGTCGCCGAACAATGCCTTGCTTTCCGTAACGTCGAGCCACGCCTCGTCAAGACCGAAGCTCTCCACGCGGTCGGTGTAGCGCTTGTAAATGTCCATAACGCGTCTTGAAAATTCGTGGTAGAGGTCGTGGTGCGGCGGAACGATCACAAGGTCGGGACATTTTTTCCGCGCCTGCCATATTGTTTCGGCTGTTTTTATATTGAATTTTTTAGCCTTCTCGTTCTTCGCGAGTATAATTCCGTGACGGCTCTCCTCGTCGCCGCCGACCGCCATGGGCACGTCCCGAAGCGCGGGATCCATGACGCACTCGACGGAGGCATAAAAACCGTTGCAGTCACAGTGAAGTATTGTTCTGTCCATATTAATTTTGTTTCCTGACTATCGTGTAATCGTCGCCTTGGCGGAAATAGGGACAGTCCGAATTGTTGCCCGTTAAAAAGCCGTACATTTCATCCTCATCAAGGTCTATGGCGCAGCACATACACTCGTACTCGTCGTCATAGTAATAGTTCATGCACAGTTCACAGTTACTTTTCATTCCGTCACCTCCGCGTCATATTTCTACCTACAATATTCTACCACAAAAATTTCCTATATTCAATTCCCATATGCAACAAATTTAAGAAAAATAAAAAAGTGAGGAAGTGAGGGAATACATTACCATTGCAAGTCTTTTTCAAAAGTGCTATTATACGGTTGCGGTTTAAATTTTAAACGTAATAAATTATAATAAAAGGGGCGAACGGAAAATGTCGATCATTCCATCAATTATTCTCTCCGTCGCGCTGTCCTGCGGCTCGTATGGGTGCGGCGCGGTGCGGTCGGAGAGCGTAAAAAGTCTTAGGGACGCGCTTTGCGCTTACAGCGTAAAGGCTTGTACAAAGGATAATTGTGCTTCGATAGAGGAGTTTTTGAATAATTATTTTAAGCCGTCGGAGGGCGGTTCGTGCGGTTCGGTAACGCCGAAGCCGACGGATGTGCCAGTGGTTTCGCCTACGCCCGCGCCGACAAAAGTGCCGGTTGTAACGCCGGTGCCGACGGATGTGCCGGTTGTAACGCCGAAGCCGACGGCGACGGTTGAGCCGGAGGTGACGGCGGAGCCTACCGCGACGCCCGCGCCGACTCCGTCAGTGACAAAAGCGCCGTCCACGGATGAGGCGTCTTACGCGTATCAGGTTATTGAGCTGGTAAACGATGAGCGCGCGAAGTACGGTTTAAGTCCGCTGTCCGGTGACGCGGTGCTTATGGACGCGGCGCAGAAGCGCGCGGCTGAAACGGTGAAAAGCTTTTCGCATACGCGTCCCGACGGAACGAAGTTCAGTACGGTTTTGTCGGAGTACGGCGTGACGTACCGCGCGGCGGGTGAGAATATCGCGTACGGACAGAAAACGCCGCAGCAGGTGGTAGATGCGTGGATGAATTCGTCAGGTCACCGCGCGAATATTCTTAACGCGTCGTATACGAAGATAGGCGTGGGGTGCTATAAAAACGGAAGTACATATTACTGGTCGCAGCTGTTTATAGGTTGATTTGTGACGTAAAAGGCGCGTAAAAAATATACTGCCGATATTTTGCGGCAGTATATTTTTTTGGTTACTCGGTTTGTGTTAAAATGCCTTTGAGTGAGGCGGCAAGTCCCGCCAAGCCTTGTATCTCGGACGGTATGATTATCTTTGTAGCCTTGCCGTCGGCGGCTTTTTCAAAGCTTTCGAGTGACTTTATGGTGAGGTACGCGCTGCTTGGCGCGGATTCGTTGATTTTGCGTATACCTTCGGCGACAGCTGTGCGTACGGTGATAATTGCTTCCGCTTGACCTTCCGCCTCCTTGATAGCAGCCTGTTTCTTTGCCTCGGCTCTGAGTATCGCGCTTTCCTTTTCGCCTTCGGCTCTGAGTACCGCGCTCTTTTTCTCGCCCTCGGCGCGGAGGATGCTTTCGCGGCGTTCTCTTTCCGCCTTCATTTGACGTTCCATAGCGTCCTGAATTTCCTTCGGCGGCATGATGTTTTTAAGCTCCACACGGTTTATCTTAATGCCCCACGGATCGGTCGCTTCATCGAGAATGGAGCGCATTTTTGTATTTACGGTTTCGCGCGACGTAAGTGTTTCGTCAAGCTCCAAGTCGCCTATAATGTTACGGAGGGTGGTGGCGGTCAGGTTTTCAATCGCCATCATCGGGCTTTCGACACCGTAGGTGTACAGCTTCGGATCCGTGATTTGATAGTACACGACAGTGTCTATCTGCATGGTTACGTTGTCCTCCGTAATTACCGCCTGCGGCGGGAAATCGGCAACGTGTTCCTTAAGGTTGACCTTCTTTGCCACTCTGTCCACAAACGGCAGCTTTATGTGCAGACCGACATCCCACGTCGCGCAGTAACCGCCGAAACGTTCTATGATGTAGGCGTGCGCCTGCGGTACGATTTTAATATTTGTAATGACTATAACGAGTGCCAGCGCGGCTGCAATTGCAAGATAAATCATTTTTTACTCTCCTTTCGGCTTACTATAAGCTTAACCCCTTCTATTCTTTCAACGACCGCCGTTTCACCCACGGCGATCTCCTTATTGTCGGCGCTGCGCAGCGTCCACTCGATGCCGCGAAGCTTGCCGCGTCCGCAGGCGGTTATATTGTTCACCGTTTCGGTTATCATCACCTCCATGCCGATAAGGCTCGCGGCGTTTGTCTTTTCCGACCGCTGCCTTAAGCAGCGCAGCGACAGCGGTCTTACAAGCATGAGCGCCGCCGTGCTTAGAAGTATAAATACCGCCCCCTGGATCGGTACGGGCGCGCCCGTCACGGTGCATATGAGAGCGCCGAGCGCGCCTATCGCGAACCATATGGTCACAAGCTGATACGTCACCGCCTCCGCTATGACAAACGCGATTATCGCCGTTATCCATATAATGCCCATGTATTCGGGCGACATACTCATAACTCCCTTTGCGGCGGGCGACGCGGCAAACGCGCTCGTCATGCCTACTACCGCCACGCAAGCGGCAATAGCCGTGAGGTATCTGCTCTTTTTAAAGGAATACTTGTTCTTTTCTTTTTCCAAAACAGCCCTCTCAACTCTTTCCTTCATGTCGGCATCGGTTTTTATACGTGAAAAAGCGCTTTTTATCTCATCTTCATACATAGGAAACACCTCCCTGAGTTAATATTTCCCGAAGCTTTTGTCTGCCTCTTGACAGTCTTGACAAAACGGTCGACTCGTTCATGCCGAGCATTTTCGCGATTTCCGCCGCCTTGTAGCCCTGATAATAGTGCATATAAATTATAACGCGGTATTTGGGTGGGAGCGAAAGTACCTCTTCCATTACGGAAACCTCCTCGGGCGTCGCCATATATGAAAGAACCTCGTCGTTTGAAACGACGTACCGCGTCCACGCGGAGCGCAGCATATTTCTGCATATATTGACAGCCGTTTTCATGAGATAGCCTTTCTCGTGCGCCTCGTTTTCAAAGCTCGGGGCGCGTTCCATAGCGCGTATAAAAGCGTCCGTGACGGCTTCCTCGGCATCCTCGCGGCGTTTGAGGTACACAAGACAGAGCCTGTACATATCGTCCGCGTATTTTTCGTAAAGGCGCGAAAAATATTTTGTCCGTTCCTCCGTCAAATTCATCAGTCCTCCTTCGGTTTATGTATTCGCAAATACATATATAATACAATTCAAAAGGCAAAATTATTGCAAACATGAAAAAACTTCGGCGTAACATATGTTTTGCCGAAGTCTTTTTTACTTAAATCACTGTGACGGTGTGACGCGTTGCGTGGCAATTTATATTGACAGCCACGGGCAGCCCCGCTATATGCGTCGGGTACGTTTCCACGTTGACGGCGAGAGCCGTTACCGTGCCGCCCATACCCTGAGGACCTATTCCGAGCTTGTTTATTCTCGCGAGGAGCGTTTTCTCAAGGTCGGAGTAAAACGGATCGGTGTTTCTCACCGTTATGTCCCTTGTGAGCGCCTTTTTGGCGATTTGCGCCGCCTTGTCCATAGTGCCGCCTATGCCCACTCCGACGACCATCGGCGGACACGGGTTCGCACCCGCTTTTCTCACGGTGTCGGTAACGAAATCGATCACGCCGTCAAGCCCGTCCGACGGATTGAGCATTTTAAGCGCGCTCTTATTTTCGCTGCCGAAGCCCTTCGGCGCAAAGGTGAGCTTTATTTTGTCGCCGCGGACGAAGTCGTAGTAGATAACGGCGGGCGTATTGTCCTTCGTATTAACTCTGTTAAGCGGATCCGCAACCACCGACTTGCGCAGGTACCCCTCCGTGTAACCCTTTGCAACGCCTTTATTTACCGCGTCGGTGACAGTGTCGCCCTCGACGTGCACGTCGCTGCCGATTTCTATAAAGAACACCGCCATACCCGTGTCCTGACATATAGGCACTTCCTTTTTATGCGCTATATCGGCGTTTTTCAAAAGGTTTTCAAGAACGGTGCGGGACACTTCGGACCTTTCCGTTTTCACTCCGTCCTCGAGAGCGTTCCTTATATCTTCGTTGATATGGCAGTTGGCTTTAATGCACATATCTCTCACCGCGTTTACTATTTCCTCAGAATTGATAACACGCATATTAATTCCCCCTTACAGAAGTATCCATGAATTAAACCATTCCAAGCAGTTTTTCGCGTAATCGACGCTGCACGGCATTCCCGACAGCACCGGATAAAATACCGCGAACAGTATTACCGTAAGCGCCGCGTAGCCGAATGCCCCGTACATGACGGACTTCTTGTTCTTCGCTCCCTCGTAAATACAGAGTATCGAGTACCCTATCATGAGCACAAGAAACGGCACACAGGGGAAGTAGTGGTAGATGAACGTCGGTCTTGTGACGGGTATCCACCACAAGAGCTGCATCACATACGCGATAACAAGGAACAGTGAATTTTTGTCTTTGTTGTTGAAAATACGGTACACCATGTATATAAGCGCCGGAATGCCAACCCACCACACAAGCGGATTTCCGAACGAGCTTATACCCTCCTTCAGACCGTTTGCAAGCGTTCCGGAGTAGTACCAAACCGGACGCTTCATTATGATCCACTCGTACCAGTACGACGAGAATGAGTGCTCGGACTCAAGTCCCGAATGGTAGTTGAACATCGACGATTGGTTCGCGAATATCGAGCTTATACCGTGCTGACCGGGCGTTTGGAGATACGGTATATACGAAAGACCGTATATAAGCGCCGGTACGAGCACAAAGAATATCACGCACCAAATAACGGTTTTTACAAGATAGGAGTTAAAGTTTTCTATGATGAATTTATGGCTTATGCCGTTCGTTTCGCCGGTTGGCGTACGACGCGCGTAATTATATTCCTTGGCGCGCCTTGCCATCGTAATGAAGAACAGTACGGCAAGTCCCGCGCCCGCCCAAATCGCAGGCCATTTTGACGCTATGCCCAAGCCCATGCAGGCTCCGGACAGCGCAAGGTAAACAAGTCCCTTGCGAAACGGCGTATCGTAGAAGCTTGTGGAGTAGTACTTGTACATGAAGTAGTACATCAGTATTATGAAGAACGTCACGTACACGTCGATCGTCGAGATGCGCGTCTGAGCGAAGTGCATGAAGTCGAAGGTGAAGAGCAGACACGTCACCGCCGCGAGCCACGACTTTTTCAGAAGCTTTTTCGCGAATATATATATTATGGGTACCATTATAATACCGAATACCGTGCCGACGATCCTCCAGCCGAACGGACACATGCCGAACAGGAGAATGCCGAGCGCGATAAGCACCTTACCGAGTGGCGGGTGCGTCCATTCGTACACGCTCATGCCGTGCACAAACTCGTATGCCGTGCGTGCGTGATATATCTCGTCGAAGTAGGTGCCGTTGAGGTAGGTCGATCTGTCGGGTACCTCGTCTTGCTCGTCAAACAGCGCGTTCGCCGCGTCCGGCGATACGGAAACGGGCGTTATTTGCTCGCCGTTTTCGTCAATAAACGCAAGCTCCTTTACCGATAATTCCGTGCCGGTGCCCGATATGGTCACGTAGCGCATACGCGCGGACGGCTTTTGTTCCTCCCAGTGGAAAACGGAGCCTTCGGTGACGGTGTCGGTGAAGGTGACGTTGTGAGATGCGTCTTCGGCGGTTAGTTTTATGGAACGGTTGGAGTTTAGTTCGCGTTCGCCGAGGAAATATTTTATTGACTGTATGTTGCAGTCGGCACCGAGATCCGCGGTGACGGTCGTGTTTGAGAGCATGTACTCCGTTTCGGGAGCGTGCATGTCGCCTAAGTTGTACAGCGCGATACATGAATAAATCAAGGTTATGGCGAGCATCGCTATCGCGTCAAAGCGCGTGATTTTGGGGAAAGCGGCGCTTTTTTGTATTTTGTTTGCACCGTTTTCGACCTTGTTTGTGTTCTTTTTTGATTTGTTCGTGGTTTTTTTGGCTTGGTGCGTGCCGTTTATGCCCGCTATCACCGCCAATTTACCCGTGAGCGCGTCGCGCAGCCCGTTTTTGGCGTAAAGCCTGTAGGATTGGTACGCGACGTACACGAGGAGCGCGAGATTTATAATCGACGCGAAAATCACGACGGGGGATTGGTAATATTTGTTGATGTCGGTCGAGTACACGAACAGTACCCACGCGGTGTTGAAGAGCTGTGACACGGTTATGAGCGTGTACATGACGTAGTTGTGGAAATTAAACGTCAGCGCGAACGCCGCGAGCAGCAGAACCATCGCGGGGAATGCGTAGCGGTCGTGCATTTTTATCGTAAGCATATACGTGAAGAAGGCGAGCAGCGCGCCCGTGAAGAAATATTTTGATTTGTCCTTGCTTTTGAGTATGATGAAGAGCGCGTATGTCCATATCGCCGCTATAAATGCGTAGCCGACGATTTGGGTAAACGCGGAAAGTGCTCCCCAGTTTTTGCCGAGTGCGCCCCACAGGTTAAAGGCGTTCACCGTCAGATTTGGGTACGACGCTATCGTCGCTCCGTACTGCGTGATAACGTTGCCCATACCGAAGGGCAGTGACAAAAGTACAAGTACGGCTATTGCGGCTATTGCGGCTCCTATGTGCTTTAAAAGCTTGTTTACGGTGAAACCGTCAAAGAATACCGTTTCGATAAACGCGCCGACGGCGACGGGCAGGAATATAAACGCCTGCGGCTTTATGAGTATACAGAGCGCGTACATGAAATACGAAACGAGTACTTTTTTCTCCGTTATGAAGTAAATCATAAGCAGTATAAACAGCGTGTACACGCTGTCGACCTGTCCCCACAGTGAGCAGTTTAAAATCGCGGCGGGGTTTAGGAAATATAAAAGCGCGACAGTCGCAGATACGCTGTCCGACAGCTTGGTTTTCGCTATTTTGTATATGATCACGCCGGAAATTATGTCCGCGACGATGGCGGGCAGCTTTATAAGAATGTACAGCGCGCCGCCCTGAAGATCACATACGTGGTTTACCGCACCGAGTACGTAGAGCACGTACATATATCCCGGCGGGTAGTCGTGGAACATATCGAGCGTATAGAACTTTGATATGCCGTTGTCGAACACGGCGGAGGACCACGCTATAAAGCAGCTCATGTCGGTTTCGTGACCTCTGTAAACAGCCGCGAGTATTACGCGCAGCACGAACGCCGCCAAAACAGCCGTTATTATATACATGGCGTTGCTGCCGCTGTTTGTGCCTTTTTTGCCTATCGAGGGCGCAAGACAGTAGCTCCACGCGGCGTAAGACAGAAGCAATGTGACGAAAACGGTAAACAGTATTCCGGTCATTAAAAATTCACCTCAAAAAAATATATTATTCCAGTAGAATATTTTACTATATATTCGGGAATTTAGCAAGTAAAAAGCAAAAAAAGGGTGAAAAATTTGTTTAAGGGGGAAGATTAAGGGTATATATATAATAACGGGGAGGGTTCTCCCAATAACACACAAGGAGTGAGATATATGAAATTCAATATTATCGGCAGAAAGTATGACCTTACGGACAAAATCAAGGACTACACTCAAAAAAAGCTTTCCAAGCTCGATAAGTTTTTTAAGGACGAGTCGGAGGCGAGAGTGGTGATCGGAACGATCAAAGACAATGACTATATCGAGGCGACGATCTACGCCGGCGGAATGATTTACAGAGCCGAGGCTTCGGACAGAGAAATACTTGCCGCAATCGACAAGATAGTGGACGTTATCGAAAGGCAGATAAGAAAGAACAAGACGCGTTTGGAAAAGAAAATAAAGAGAGATGCGACGCTTGACAATATGCTGATAAGCGGTACGCCTTATAAGGGCGGCGAGGAAGAGAAGGAGTTTGAAATCGTCAAGACGAAGCGCTTTGTCGTTAAGCCGATGAGCAGTGAAGAGGCAATTTTGCAGATGAACCTTTTGGGACACAGCTTCTTCGTATTCAAAAATCAGGACACCGACGAAATGAATATCGTATATAAAAGACGCGACGGCAAGTACGCCATTATCGAGTCGATAGAATAAGTTTAAATATTAAAACCGCGGCGCGCCGCGGTTTTTTTTGTGGGTTATTTTTTTGCGTCGAGGATCGTTCTGAGGGTTTTGAGAGGTTGATCCTTGCCGTCATAGACGACGATCACGGAACGCTCCTCGCCGAACCAGTACGATGTTTGTAATTCCATCATCGGCGCGTCGAGCGCGTTGTAAATCATCTGCATGGCTTCGCCGCGCGTCACGGGCGCGTCAACGTCAACATCCGTGCTGTCCGTCACACCGAGGTATTTCGCGTATGCCAAGTAGCCGAGGGGCCACTCACCCATGTCCTCCGTGCGGGAGGCGTAACCCAAGAGTGAAACGATCATTGTCCTGATCTCGCCCTCCGTCACATTCTGCTCGGGACGGAAAGTGCCGTCGCCGTAGCCGCTGATCATATTATTCATGTAGCCCGCCGATATGTAACGGAACGCCCAATGGTCGGGGGTCACATCGGTAAACGGCTGCGCCGAATAATCTTCGAGGTCGCAGCATGCAGCCTCGCACAGAATTTTTACAAGCTCGGCGCGGGTTATGTTGTCGTCCGGACGAAGGTCCGATGGATCGGAAATTATGTTGTACTTAACGAGCTCGTTTACGACCTCGTCGCTCGGCTGCGCCGCAAACGCTGCCGACGCGGTGAACATGGCAAATGACATTATTAACGCTATCAGTTTTTTCATAAAAAACACTCCTTTTCCGTTTGTTGAATTTTAAATTATAAGCATTGTATTACCGTGATGTCGGGTAGCCTGATTTTAGGCGGGGAGGGGATTTGTGTTAATCAAGGTCGGTGAAGTATTGTTTGTTATTTTCCTTCACTTCCGCTTGACGCGCTTCTTTTTCGCTGCGGTAATTCGGATCGGCGTTTTTCGCTGCGATGATTTTCTCCTGCAAATCGGAAATTTCAAGGTTTGAAATTTCGGCGGCGTTATCGAGGTTTTGGTATACCGCACCGACCTTGCTGTTTTCGTCAAGGACGTACTTGCCTTGTTTCATGCCGGTAAGGACATAATAATCTTCGTCAGTCGCCGTGTCGCTGTCATCTCTTGCAAGGAATAAGAGCACGCGCTCGTTTTCCTCGAAATCGGGATAGCCGTCGGAGTGGACAACGGTCTTTTCGTCCTCACCCTTGTCTATTCTGACGGTAACGGTATCTTCGCAATCTCCGCTAAGGATATTATCAACGTTTACCACAATATCGGTTTGCAAAATGTTTTGCACGTCCTCACCGCGACTTAAATCTTCGTTGCTCCATTTGGACGGTAAAATTTTTGCCACGCTGCCCGTTATGATCAAATCGGAGTCCAAAATCAGTTCCTGCTCGCTCTTTTCGGGCACGGTGTCACTGACATATATTTCCGTTTTCTTGGGCGTGTTTAACGCGATGATACCTACAATTACGATACAGCATATTACGCATGCCGCGATTATTGCCACCGGCTTTTTCATAAAAAACACTCCTCCCTCGTCTTTCGTTCCTTTTTTTATTTCATTCCAAGCTGACACAATGCTAATATATACATTATATAATAGCATTGCGTCAGCTGTCAAGAATTAGTAAGAAATCACACTACCCGATACATAAGTTGAAGGCTCTGTTGTGGTACTTAATGATATTCTGCATTTTCCGGCTGTTCCGTACATCTCCGAAATTCCGTTATTAAAATAATCTCTTAATCCTTTTATAACGGTTGTTTGAGTTGTAACGAGCACTCTCGGACCATGTTTTAATTCGCCCGATGAGGTATACGTTTCAAAAATAAGACGCTCTTTCGGATCATCGTCCAAATTTAATTCCATAGTGTCATCGTCTTCCAACATGAAAACATACGGATTGATGTTCTCGTCCAAGTTTTTCAAAAAGGTGCCGCCCGAAGTAATTCTTTGGTTAAATGAAAATGTGTAACCGGGGAGCATTGCGGGCATAGCATCGGGAAAAACTTCTTCACGAGGCAGGTATTCACTGTGAAATTCCTGCGTTTCACTGTCATATGTAACCACCTGAACATCGTTGTAGAAATCAACTTCCTCTTCGTTTTTCGCTGCAAAGGCGGTCATGCCCATTGCGGAGATCGCCATAACGGCTGCCATTACCATTGTTAATACTTTTTTCATTGTTTTTTCTTCCTTTCTTAATTTAACTTGTTTTTGATTTTTTTTCTTAATTAATTTTTTTCTTTGGTGGATTTGTGGGGTTTAGTAGTGGACGATGCTGCTGTACCTTGTCGTGGATTCGACGAAGCTATGGCTCGATGTGTAGGCGGTATGCGTCGTTTTAAGACGATAGCCGCAGCCGCTTGACACGTATTGGTACTCGTAAACAGACGCACGACCTGAACCTGAGCTTGTCCATTTCGCAATCGTTTCCCAATCGCCGCCGTTATCTTGCTGAAGCTCCGCCGTAAGTTCTGCAATGTAACCGCTTGCCACGCTTGTTTCCGCATCGCAAATCATTTTCCCGTAGGCTTCACGCGTCAAACTGTTTTGTGCGTGTTGAATTACGGCGTACGCGGGAGCGACTCCGAAATCGCCGAAACCGCAGGGCTGAGCCTCGTCGGCAAGGCACAGCGCGCCGCAGCAGAACGTCAAAATGACGCTTAAAGCCACTGCCGCAGCGCACTTAAAAATTCTCGGCATAAAAATCACCTCCTTTCACTGCCTGTTTATACTTATGGAACAGGGAGCAGGAGGTGATTCTGCAATATTTTTTTGAAAAATTTTAGTATTTTTTTAAATTTTGTGCAATTTGCACAAGATTATCCTTATCTATTGTGCCTTCAATTATGTATACATAATTATCATCATACATGGTGATTATGTTACATACGTCGTTTTCGCTGTATAATGCAGGGTGATTATTGATGTACATTCTTTCGATGTAAGCATCTTCGGTATTTATGCTTATAGTGCTATTATTACTATGTATGGATATATCAAAAGTTTGAGTTCCGTTACTAAAGAGCAAATAAACTGACCTTTCTTTTATGTCGCGCTCTGCAAGAGAAAAACCCTCGGGGATGTAACCGACGGATAAGCTGTCGGTATTATATATTTCCTGTGCGTCGGATGTGGAGGCATCGTCCGTGTTTGGAAGCGTGATGTCCGTGCTTTCCTTAGTTGTTTTGGTAACGAAATTAAGTACGGGGGCGCGGAGGGCGCTGACGCTCATTACAAGTATGGCGCACAGCAGTATGAGTGCGGCGGCGCATACAGCCGCGCGTTTGAGGTACGCGCGCACGTGCACGGCGCGGAGCGCGGCGCGTTCCTTCTCGAGTATGGCGCGCTCACGGCGCTCGTCCTCCTCGGTAAAGGGCGCGTCGGTACCCTCGGGGAGATTTTTGTCGGGCATGGATTCGACGATGGGAAGCGCCTCGTCAAGCAATGAGTCGAGTATTTTATCGAATGTGTCTTTGTTAGTCATTATCGGCACCTCTCTTTCTCAGCTCGTCTTTTATAAGCTCTCTCGCTTTTTCGATCCTGTAATAGACGGTTCGTACGGATACGCCCATTATTTCCGCGATCTCCTCGACGGTCAGCTTGTCGATTTTGTGAAAGCGAAGCGGATCGCTGTATTTTGTGTCCATATTCCGTATGATCTCAACTATTTCATTGACGGTTTCTTTGGTTATGTACAGTTCCTCGACGGGGTTGTCGGCAATGGGAAGGTTTTCCGACTGCGCGGCGAGGTTATTGTATTTTTTGCGCTTGTTGTATATGTCGATGCTCGTGTTGCGCGCTATTCTCGCAATGTAGTTTTTCGCTTCGACGGGAGCGTCGAAGGGGAGCTTGTCGTGGTATTTCAGCATACGCGCAAGCGTTTCCTGTGAAGCGTCCTTCGCCCAAGCTTCGTCGTTAAGTATCTCGTAGGCGATTTTGTATATAAGCGCGCGGTGGCTCCGGTAAAGGCGCTCGACGTTTGAAACGTAATCGTTCTTTTTCCTCATGACAGTATAGTAGTTCCTTTCGGTAAACGTGTATAGGTATATTATATAACAAATTGCGCGTTTGTTCAAGATATGACGAAAATAAAAAAACTGCACGAAGGCAGTTTTTTCTTTATATTTCCTCGATTATGGGGAGTATCATGGGTGAACGTTTTGTTTGTTCATAGATGTAACGTGCAACGGCTGCCCGCATTGAGGTCTTGAGCATAGACCAGTCCATGTTGCGTCTGCCGAGGCACATTTCGATACTCTCCGCGGCGACGGAACGTACCGCGTCGATAAGCGTTTCCGCTTCGCGTACGTAAACGAATCCGCGTGAGATAACGTCGGGCGGTGAGATCATTTCCTTGCCGTCGCGTGATATGGTAGCGACGACGATGATAAGTCCGTCCTCGCTAAGATGCTTTCTGTCGCGCAGGACGATATTGCCGACATCGCCCACGCCAAGCCCGTCAACGAGTATTTTGCCCGCCGGTACGGTGCCGGCAAGGTGTGCGGTCTTTGCGTCGAGCTCGAGTACCTGTCCGTTTTCCAAAACGAAGCTGTTCTTTTCCGGTATGCCGACGCGCGCGGCAAGCTCCTTGTGAAGCACGAGGTGGCGGTGCTCGCCGTGTACGGGAATGAAGAATTTCGGCTTCGTGAGCGCCAAGATAAGTTTCAGTTCCTCCTGACAGGCGTGTCCCGATACGTGCACGTCCGTAAGGGCGCTGTATACGACCTCACAGCCGATTTTAAACAGCTCGTTTATGACGCTCGAAACGGATTTTTCGTTGCCCGGTATGGGCGTGGCGCTTATTATGATAAGGTCGTCCTTTGTCACTTCGACTTGACGGTGGTCGGAAAACGCCATTCTCGTGAGCGCGCTCATTGGCTCGCCTTGTGAGCCTGTTGTAATAATAACTACTTGATTCGGTCTGTATTTTTTGATGTTGTCGATATTTATGAGCACGCCTTCCGGTACTTTCATGTAACCGAGAAGGATAGATATTTCGACGATGTTTTCCATACTCCGTCCCGATACGGCGACCTTGCGTCCGTTCTTCGCCGCCGCGTCGATAATTTGCTGTACTCTGTGCACGTTCGAGGCGAACGTCGCCACGATTATACGTTTGTTGCAGCCTTTAAAAATCCGTTCAAACCTTTCTCCGACGGTTCGTTCGCTCATCGTGTAGCCCTGACGCTCCACGTTGGTGCTGTCGGACATGAGCGCGAGTACGCCCTCGTTTCCGAGCTCGCCAAGACGCGCAAGGTCGATCATGTCGCCGACGATAGGCGTTGTGTCGATTTTAAAGTCGCCCATGTGAATAACCGTTCCGACAGGTGTTTTGATAGCGAGCGCGGCGCTGTCCGCGACCGAGTGGTTTGTACGGATAAACTCAACAGAGAAGCATTGTCCCGCCTTGATCACGTTTCCGTACTTTACGCGAACGAGTTTCGCGCTCGATAAAAGATTGTGTTCCTTGAGCTTGTGCTCGACAAGTCCTATAGTGAGCCGCGTACCGTAGACGGGTACGTTTATGGACTTGAGGAAGTACGGCAGTCCGCCGATGTGGTCTTCGTGACCGTGAGTGAGGAATATGCCCTTGATCTTCGACCAGTTTTTCTCGAGATACGTTATGTCGTTTATAACCATATCCACGCCGGGCATATCGTCATCGGGGAAAGCCATACCGCAATCTACCATTATAATTTCGTTTCCGTACTCGATGGCGGTCAGATTTTTTCCGATCTCGTCAAGACCGCCCAATGGTATGATTTTCAGTTTTTTAGCTTTTGCCACTATAAAATTAAACCTCCTGTTTTCATCGTATTTTTCCGAACATTATTACAACATATTTATTATAACACATAAAAAAGGAAATAGTCAACATAATTGCCAAAAATATCTGCGGCGCACTTGCTAAATCGCGGCGGATATATTATAATGTTATGGATACAACGTAAAACGGATACGGAAAGGACTTATTTACTTATGGATAAAAATAAATTCATATCGGACAGTTTCGGTATTTCGGCGCGCGCGCTTTCACTCGTTGATGAGGCGGAAAGAGAGGCGGCGGCGCGGTTTAAACGTATAGACGAGATCGCGGAGGTAAATCAGCTGCGCGTAATGAAGGCGTTTGCCGATAACCGCGTGTCGGACGCGCATTTTGTGCCTACCACCGGTTACGGCTACGACGACATCGGGCGCGACACGCTCGATAAGGTGTACGCCGATGTATTCGGCGCGGAGGACGCGCTTGTGCGCCATAATTTTATTTCCGGCACGCACACCATTTCAACGGCGCTTTTCGCCGTGCTGCGTCCCGGTGACACGCTCGTGTCGGTGACGGGTAAGCCGTATGACACGCTTGAGGAGGTAATCGGTATCGCGGGCGAGGAAGGCGGCGGTTCTTTAAAGGATTTCGGCGTAAGCTATGTCCAGGTAGATTTGAAAGACGGCGATATAGACTTTGACGCGGTGAGGGACGTTTTGACGCGCGTGAAGGTGAAGGCTGTGACGGTGCAGCGGTCGAGAGGGTACGGCGACAGACCGACGTACAGCGCGGAAAAGATAGGTGAGGTGATAAGCTTCGTAAAGAGTATATCGCCGGACACAGTGTGTATTGTCGATAACTGTTACGGCGAGTTCGCCGAAACGAGTGAGCCGACGCATTACGGCGCGGATATTATAGCGGGCTCGCTTATTAAAAATCCCGGCGGCGGAATAGCGCCGACGGGCGGTTATATAGCGGGTAAGAAAAAGTACGTCGAGCTTTGCGCGTACCGCCTTACGTCGGTCGGTATCGGTAAGGAGGCGGGCGCGTCACTCGGGTTTAACCGTCAGCTTTATCAGGGGCTTTTTATGGCTCCGCATACGGTGGCGCAGGCGATGAAGGCGGCTGTGCTGTGCGGCGCGGTATTTGAGAAGTTGGGATTTGAGGTAAGTCCGAAGCCGAGCGAGGATAGGTACGACATAATACAGTCGATAAAGTTTCGGGATGAGGAAAAGCTGTGTTTGTTCTGTGAGGGTATACAAAAGGGCGCGCCGGTCGACAGCTTCGTCACGCCCGAGCCGTGGGACATGCCGGGTTACGGTGACAAGGTAATAATGGCGGCGGGCGCGTTCACGCAGGGCGCGTCGATAGAACTCAGCGCCGACGGCCCCATCAAGCCGCCGTATATCGCGTACATGCAGGGCGGTCTGACGTATGAGAGCGCGAAGCTCGGGATAATGTCGGCGGCAGATAAAATAATCGGAAGGACGGGTAATAATGAGTCTTAATTCAAAACAAAACGTGCGCTGCCCCAATTGCGGTCAGATGAGCGAGGTGACGGTGTGGGATTCCGTCACGGTGAGCGACAGCGCGGATTTGAAGCAGGATCTGCTGCGCGGCGAGGTGAATATGTTTTTTTGTCCGTCGTGCTCGTATAAGGCGCTTATGCCGACACCGATTCTCTACCACGACGAGGATAAAAAGCTTATGATCTCATTTTCACCGTGCGCCGACGCGGTCACGGAGCAGCGTCTTTTTGACAAGGTGCGTGAAACGTCGAAAAAGTCGGGCGAACTCGGTAAGCTCGAGGGGTATAACCTGCGGTTTGTTACGGACTACAACGAATTGTTGGAGAAAATTCTCATATTCGATTACGCTCTTAACGATAAGACGATAGAGGTAATAAAGCTTATGATTTTGTCGCAGGACGTTGACAAGAGCGTTGACAGGGTGTGCCGCTTCGGCAAGTCGGAAAACGGAGTTATGGAGTTTGTGATATACGATGTGAAGGAAAATCAAACGTACACGTCGTCGGTACCGATAGAAACGTATTACACGGTGGACGAAAGTCTTAAGCAGTCGGGTGTTAAACCGTACAGCTTTGACTGGGAAATGGTGAACGCGTCGTACGCGACAAAGCTTTTGCAGGGATTTAACAACTGATGGAACGAGTGCTTGAATATGTTGTCGAACCGGTATTTGACGGCGTGAACGTGATGACACTGCTGCGGCGTCACTTTGAAATGTCCACAACTCTTATAAAGGAATTAAGGCTCACGCCCGGCGGTCTTAAGCTGAACGGAAATCACATAAGAACGGTCGATACGGTAAGGGCGGGCGACGTTTTGACGGTAACGATGCGCGACAGAGCGTCGGAAAATATCGTGCCCGTGAATATACCGCTTGATATTGTGTACGAGGACGAGGACGTTTTGATAGTGAATAAGCCGCCCGCCATGCCGACGCATATATCGGTCGGCAATTACGAAAACTCGCTCGCGAACGCGGTTATGTACCACTACCTATCGCGTGGCGAGGAGCATTTGTTCCGCGCGGTGAACCGTCTTGACAAGGACACGTCGGGACTTATGGCTGTCGCGAAAAACGCGTACAGTCACGCGCGGCTCGCGTCGGAGCTGCACACGGAGCTTTTTGCGCGGCGTTACCGATGTATCGTGTGCGGCGACGTGGCGGAGGACGGTACGGTGGACGCGCCCATCGCGCGAAAGGAAGGCAGCGCGATAGAGAGGTGCGTGAGCGCTGCAGGTCATGAGGCTGTGACGCATTACAGAGTTATTGACAGATACGGTGATTATACGCTGCTTGAAATGTCGCTTGAAACGGGACGTACGCATCAGATACGCGTGCACATGGCGCATATAGGTCATCCGCTTGTCGGTGATTGGCTGTACGGCACAGAGGATCATTCTTTGGTGCCGCGTCAGATGCTTCATTGCTGTTATTTGAGCTTTATTCAGCCCGTCACGGAGGAAAAACTTGTGTTTGAAAACGAAATTGCACAGGATATGAAGGAATTTATCGAAAAACTTTCGTAAAATTATTGAAAAAGGTTTCGGAATATGATACAATAACCAGTGGCTTAAAAATAAAGTGAATTAAATTTAAGAGGTGATAAAATGGCTTACAAAATTGTTAAGAAGAAGGTGCTTAATCCGCAAATCTTTTTAATGGAGGTCGAGGCTCCGTTGATTGCGAAGAAAGCAGAGCCGGGACAGTTCATCATATTGAGAATTGATGAATACGGCGAGAGAGTTCCTTTCACGATCGCTGATTTTGACAGAGAGAAGGGAACGGTCACGATCATAGTCCAAATCGTCGGAAAAACGACGAAGGACTTAGCCGAGGTCGAGGAAGGCGCGGCGCTTTTGGACTTTGCAGGTCCCTTGGGTATGCCCACGCCGCTTGAAGGACTTAAGAAGGTCGCCGTTATAGGCGGCGGTCTTGGTACGGCTATAGCGTACCCGCAGGCGAAGAAGCTGCACAGTCTTGGCGCGGACGTTACTGTCATAACGGGATTTAGAAACAAGGATCTCATTATCCTCGAGGACGAACTCAAGGCTGTGTCAAATAAGCTTATCGTCGCGACGGACGACGGCTCGAACGGAAATCAGGGCTTCGTTACCGATATGCTCAAGAAAGAGATAGAGTCGGGCGAGAGATATGACGAGGTCATCGCCATAGGTCCTTTGGTAATGATGAAGTTTGTGTGCAAGCTGACGGAGCAGTACGATATTCCGACGACGGTATCAATGAATCCCGTTATGATAGACGGTACGGGTATGTGCGGCGGCTGCCGCGTAACCGTGGGCGGTGAAACGAAGTTCGCGTGTGTTGACGGTCCCGACTTTGACGGTCACAAAATCGACTGGGACAGCGCGATGAAGCGCGGAAGAATGTTCGCGGATTATGAAAAGAGGTCGTGCGAGGAAGGTCACTGCCGTATCGGAAGAACAAATAAGGAGGATCAAAAATATGCCTAATATGAGATCGGACAAAAATCCGATGCCGGAACAATGTCCCAACGTAAGAAATAAAAATTTCCTCGAGGTAACGACGGGTTACACGGAGGAAATGGCTGTAGACGAGGCTAAGAGATGCCTTAACTGTAAGACAAGACCTTGTATGCAGGGCTGCCCCGTAAGCGTTAAGATACCCGAGTTTATCGCGTATATCGCGGAGGGTGAGTTCGAGAAGGCTTATCAGAAAATAAAGGAAACAAACGCGCTGCCCGCTGTGTGCGGAAGAGTATGCCCGCAGGAGAAACAGTGCGAGTCGAAGTGCGTGAGAGGTATTAAGCAGGAGAGCGTCGGTATAGGCAGACTTGAAAGATTTGTCGCCGACTGGCATATGAAGAATGTCGAGGATAAGATCGAAGTCCCCGAGCCGAACGGTAAAAAGGTAGCCGTTGTCGGCAGCGGTCCGTCCGGTCTTACCGTTGCGGGAGATCTCGCGAAGCGCGGTTATAAGGTGACGGTTTTCGAGGCGTTTCATACCGCGGGCGGCGTTCTTATGTACGGTATACCGGAGTTCAGACTGCCGAAGGATATCGTGCAGAAGGAAATCGACAATCTGCGCGCTATGGGCGTTGACATTCAGACGGACGTAATAATCGGTAAAACTATCATGGTCGATGAGCTGCTTGACGAAATGGGCTATGACGCTGTTTATATCGGAAGCGGCGCGGGATTGCCGTCGTTTATGGGACTTGAGGGCGAGAGCCTTAACGGCGTGTACAGCGCGAACGAGTTCCTGACGAGAATAAATCTGATGAAGGGCTATAAGTTCCCCGAGTACGACACGCCTGTTTACGTCGGTAAAAATGTCGCGGTACTGGGCGGCGGTAACGTTGCCATGGACGCGGCAAGAAGCGCGAAGCGTCTTGGCGCGGAAAATGTGTATATAGTGTACAGACGCGGTAAGGAAGAACTTCCCGCGAGAGCCGAGGAGGTTCATCACGCCGAGGAAGAGGGTATTATATTTAAGCTCCTGCAGAACCCGACAAAGTTCATCGGTAACGAGGATGGTTGGGTAACGCAGATGGAGGTCATCCATATGGAGCTTGGCGAGCCTGACGCAAGCGGCAGAAGACGTCCCGTACCCGTTGAGGGCAGTGAGGAAGTGCTTGATATAGATACTGTCGTTGTGGCGATAGGTCAGACTCCGAACCCGCTTATCAGAAAGACAACGAAAGGTCTTGACACAAATAGTCACGGCTGTATAATAGCCGATGAGGAAACGGGAAAGACCTCCAAGGAACACGTTTACGCCGGCGGCGACGTTGTTACGGGTGCGGCTACCGTTATTCTTGCGATGGGCGCGGGCAAAGCGGCGGCTGAAGCTATCGATAAGGAGCTTAACGCGTAAAGAAATTGAAAAATATTTGTAAATATATGCGTCCTGAGGGCTGTTTTGACCGTTGGGACGCATATTAGTTTGCCTTTTTTTTACAATACATTTACATTTTATTCCTGCATATTGAAATTTTGCGCGGTAAATGGTACAATAGTTACAGAAGTAAAAAAGGAGGCTGCTTCAAAATGTATGCTCTTACCAAAAACAGGGTGGTAATAGAGGGCATAGAGGTAGATGTTTACGGTATAAGCTATGACGACGCTCACAGCGTTGTCGATGTGTCAACGGATAGGGACGAGGTTTTGGGACTCGTAAATAATTTTAACAAGTACGGACTTGAACCTATCCATTTGTATGACGCAATAGAGGATTTTTTTGGGGACAAAATTTAAAGACACAAGTAAAAAGGGAGCGAAAGCTCCCTTTTTACTTATTTTCTAAAAAAATAGTTGTATTTTTTTCCTGTTTGCGATATAATTAATCTATATTTGGTAAAAGAAAACAGAGGGAAGTAATAATATGCGAATATACAACACGCTCACAAGGCAAAAGCAGGAATTTGTGCCGATTACCGAAAACGAGGTAAAAATGTACGCGTGCGGTCCGACGGTGTATAATTATATCCACATCGGCAACGCGCGTCCGCTTGTTATTTTTGACACGCTCCGCCGCTACATGGAGTACCGCGGCATGAAGGTGACGTTCGTGCAGAATTTCACCGACGTTGACGACAAGATGATAAACCGCGCCAAAGAGGAAAACACCACGGTCAAGGAGCTCGGCGAACGGTTTATCGCGGAGTATTTTGACGACGCGAAGGCGCTCGGCGTGCGCGCCGCGACAATTCACCCGAAGGCGACCGAGAACATTGACGCTATCATAGACGTTATAAAAAAGCTCGAGGAAAACGGTTA
>CANPXG010000029.1 GCA_947585795.1 uncultured Clostridia bacterium | reverse complement strand
GCGGCGTTCGGAGTTATGGTCGCGCACTTTACCGCGACGCCGTACTTCTTCGTCGCGTTCGCGCTGTCGACCGTGACTTGGTCGTTCGTCGCGTTGCGGTACTCAAGACCGAGGTCGTAATACTCGGTTTTGAGGTCGATGTAAGGCGTAAGGAGTATGTCCTTAATCATCTTCCATATTATTCTTGTCATTTCGTCGCCGTCCATTTCGACAAGCGGCGTTTTCATTTGGATTTTTGTCATTGGGTATCAGTCCTTTCTTAATTAAAACAGGGCTGAATAATCAGCCCCATTACCTACTTACACATTCTACCATATAATGAGCGTAATGTCAATATCAATCATCGGAATCGAGCAGCGCCGCGAAGTCGCTGTACGGCATAGGTCTTGCGTAGAAGAAGCCCTGTACCATCTCGCAGCCCGCGTCTTTAAGGAAATCACGCTGCTGCTTTGTTTCCACGCCCTCGCATATCGTGTGCAGCTGTATTTTCGATGCCATAGAAATTATCGCCTCGACTATTACGCGTCCGCGGTGATCCGTTTCCGCGTTGTCGATGAACACCTTATCAATTTTGAGCGTGTCTATCGGCACCTTACGCAGAAGGTTAAGCGACGAATAGCCGCTGCCGAAGTCGTCCATGGATATGCTGAAACCGCGCTCTTTAAGCTCGTATATGAGCGATATGGCGCTGCTGTCGGCTTCGGAGAATATACTCTCCGTTATCTCCATTTCTATGTACTCCTTCGGTACCTGATACTTGCTCACGAGCTCGTCAAGCTTTTGCGCGAAGAGCTTGTCACCGAGGTGACAGCGCGACACGTTCATCGACACCGGCACTACCGTATGACCGAGCCTTAAACGCTCCTTAAGCATTTTCAGCACGGACTCGTACACGTAAAAGTCAAGCTGAGTTATAAATCCGTTCTGCTCGAACAGCGGTACGAAAAGTCCGGGGGAGATAAGTCCCTTGTCCCTGTGGTTCCAGCGTACAAGCGCTTCCGCGCCGATTATTTTATCTGTCGCAAGCTCATACTTGGGCTGATAGTAAACTATGAAGTCGCCCCTGTGCAGCGCGTGCACCATCTCGACCTCGATGTTGTTCTTCGTGTCGAGCTGCGCCGCCATTTCGTCCGTGAAGTAACGCAGATAATTTGTGCTTCTTCCGGGCGTGTCGTCCTTCGCGATATTCGCCTTATCGATATAGCTTGACAACGCCACATTCGGATCGTATGACGGAATCGGGCACACGCCTGTTTTTATCGGCACGCGGTACTCTGAGGAGTCGTGTATGTGTATGTCGATGTGTTCAAGGGAATCGAGAAGCGCGCGGTTTTCCTTGTTGTCCTCCACGAGTATGATAAAGTTGTCACTCTGCAGACGCGCGTAAAGTCCCTTGTCCTTGAATATTTTCGATATTTCGTTCGATATGCTCACGAGCGTTTGGTCACCGATTATGTGACCGAATCTGTCGTTTATAAGCTTAAAGTTGCGCGCGTCGACCGAAGCGAGCAAAAACGGCTGCTCGGGATTTTTCGACAGCAGCTTTTCGGCTGCCTTGTAGAAGTATTGACTGTTATGTATATTCGTGAGCGAGTCGCTTTGCGACAGAAGCTTAAAGTAACGCTCCCTGAGCTTAAATATCGTTATCACGGTAACAAACGCCGCGAGAATGAGCAGTATGAGCCACCTGTGCTTGTACAGTATATCGCGCACGTTCGGCACGTATGTATTCTTCATTATGTACGTTTCAAGCTCGTTTTCAACGTCGTCCGACGGAGTGTAGCGTATTGTCGTGTTAATGAGGTTTACCACGTCCTTCGGACACGTGATTTTTGATATTCCCAAGGACACCGGCACGGTGATATTGCCGCCCTCCTTGACGGACAGCTTGGGGTGAGTCGTAAGGCTTGTTTTCGTCTGCATTTCAACGGACGAAACGAGCGCTGCGTCCACTCTGCCAAAGTCAGCCGCGCGAAGCAGCGAGTTTACGGAGCGATACGTTTTTATAGTCCATGACGGGTAATTCTCCGAAAGATAACTCTCGATCCACGTGTCGCTCTTTACTATGCCCACGGTGAGGCTCGCGTCCGCGTCCGCGTCACCGTTATCCTTGACTACGACGGCGTAATCGAGCGTCGTGTACGGCGTTGTCGCCTCGACAAGTCCCTGCGTGGAGCCGGAAACGTTAAGTATCACGTCGGCTCTGCCGATAACGATACTGTTCATGTTTATGTCTTCCTGCTCGCCGGGTATGTATTCAAGCTCCAAATTACAGTTTTGAGCCACTTTTTTCAAATATTCAACGTATATTCCCGTATATTCGGACGTTTCCGGATCGAGATACGCCATAGGATAGTCGTTGTCGGAAATAAACACGCGCAGCTTTTCCTGCGTCTTTTGTGCGCGCTCGTCCTCGGTGGTAAGCGGTACCATGTTGTCATAGGGAATCGTAAAGGAATTGCGGTATAAGTCGGGAATAAAGAACGGCGAATACGCCTTATGCTTTTTTAAAACGGAATTAATGAACGCAAGCGTTTCACCGTCGCCCTTTCTGACGGCGCAGTAGTAATCAAACTCACCGCACTTTGCGATTATGCGCAGTCCCTCGGACGCGGACGCGGCGGGTGAAAGCATAGCGTCAACCTCGCCGGACAGTGCCGCGGCGGTCAAAGCGTCAATACCGTCAAAGTAAACGGGGGTGAAGGTGAATTTATTCTGTGCGGCGTAAGCGCTCAGCATGCCCTGAAAGTACGAGTTCTTTAAAATACCCACCTTAATATTGTTAAACGAGGTAAAATCCTCGAAATACAGCTCACTGTCGCTCGGCGCGAGCAATGTTAAAAAGCCCGTCGCCATAGGCTCCGAAGCGTAATCCACATACGGCGTGAGCGTGCCGCTTATGGGAACCATACATAAAATATCGATACTGCCGCCCGAAAGCGCGTCAAGACCGTCCGAAAGGGTGAAATCACCTTTCATATTGAGGGCGGAATTTTCCGCGTCGGTAAAAATGTCTTTAATACTGTTTTCTCCGTACTCCGTCACGTTGTTACCGGAAAAGGCGTAGTCCGAAAGTATTCCCGCGTCATACGTCTTTTCGGCGTGAACCGACGACGCGATCATAAGCGACGCAATCAGCGAAAATACAAAAAAACATTTTCTAAAAGTATTCATGTTTTATTCCTTTACAACAAAAAAGTTTTTTTTAATACATATATTATATACTAAGTTTAATAAATAATCAAACATTATTTTGCAAAAATATCATATTTTTTTCAAAAATACGAATACATATTGAAAGGAAAAGCGCATATACATATAACATATATTTTGGACAAAAGGAGGAAACGTAAAAGTGGAGGAGTATAACATTTACAATGATATAGCCAAGAGGAGTCAGGGCGACGTGTACATAGGCGTTGTCGGTCCCGTCCGCACCGGCAAATCCACGTTTATAAAAAAGTTCATGGATCTGCTGGTGATACCGAATATAGAGAACGTGTACCGGGCGGAACGCGCCCGCGACGAGCTGCCGCAGTCGGCGGGAGGACGCACGATCATGACTACAGAGCCGAAGTTCATACCGAACGAGGCTGTTGAAATTTCATTGGGTGACAACGCGCACTTAAGGGTGCGCATGATAGACTGTGTGGGGTACATCGTTGACAGCTCCTTGGGCTACGTCGAGGACGGTGAGCCGAGAATGGTCACCACGCCGTGGTTCGAGGAGCCGATACCGTTTAACGAAGCGGCGGAGATAGGTACGAAAAAGGTAATTACCGAGCACAGCACGATAGGGCTTGTAGTCACGACCGACGGCAGTATTACGGATATTGAGCGAGAGGACTATATCGACGCGGAAAACAAGGTAATAAGCGAGCTTAAGGCGATAAACAAGCCGTTTATAGTACTTTTGAACTCCACAAATCCGCGTTCGCAGACGGCGCAGAGCCTCAGGAAAGAGCTTGCCGCGCGGCACGGCGTACCCGTAGTGGCGGTCGACTGTGAGGCGCTTACCGCGTCGGACATACATGACATTATCGAAACGGTGCTGTTTGAGTTCCCGTTAAGGGAAATCAACATACGCATACCCGACTGGATAGGTGACCTCGGCAACGATCACTGGCTGCGCGGCGATATTTACGGCGCGGTCATGGACAACATAAGCGGAGTAAGCCGTATACGCGACGTGAGGGATTTGGCGTCGGGGATCGACAGCCGCGAGTTTATAAAACGCGCGTACATAGAAAATATGGATCTCGGCAGCGGCAACGTCAAAATGTGCATAGAGCTTCCGCAGCCGCTGTTTTACAGAGTTTTGGGTGAAACCTCGGGCTTTGAGATAGACAGTGAGCACCAGCTTATGACGCTTATGGAGGAGCTTGCCTCGATAAAGGCGGAGTATGACAAGGTCGCGTTCGCGCTTCACGAGGTCATGGAAAAGGGTTACGGCATAGTATCGCCGTCCACGGAGGAGCTGACGCTCGCGGAGCCGAAAATCGTGAAGCAGGGCGGCAAGTTCGGCGTAAAGCTGAAGGCGAGCGCGCCTTCGATACACATGATACGCGCCGACATAGAAACGGAGGTAAGCCCGATCGTCGGCACGGAAAAACAGTCGGAGGAGCTTGTGCACTACCTTTTGTCTGAGTTTGAGTCCGATCCCACGAAGATATGGCAGTCAAACATATTCGGAAAGTCGCTTTACGAGCTCGTGAACGAGGGACTGCACAACAAGCTGTCACGTATGCCGGAGTCCGCGCGGATGAAACTCAAGGAAACGCTGCAAAGAATTATAAACGACGGCTCGAACGGACTTATCTGTATCATTCTGTAAATGATATAAACACAGGGAGGCGGAGGGAATGTTAAGACGTTTTATTATTATCGCCGCGGCGCTCACGTGTCTGTGCTCATGCGCCGCGGGTAAGACGCACTCGGAAAAAAGCATAAAGGAATACGAAACCGACTACTCGAGCGTAAAAAGTGAAATAATACAATTCACCGGACTTATGGACAAAGAATTTCAGGACGCGCTGAACGCGGAGATAGAACAGGCTGTCGAGAGTGAAACAATAGCTTTCGACAGCGACACTTCCGACAATGCCGACAACGTCCGCATGGGCAACAAGTGCGTGCTCGAAATAACTTGGGACGAAAAGTACAATAAAAACGACTTCCTGAGCGTCGTCGAGGAAAAGTACGTGTACACGGGCGGCGCGCACGGCACGCTAACGCGCGCGCCGAGGAATATAGACACAGCCGCCGCGAAACAAATACAGCTTGCCGACCTGTTCGAGGACGATGCTTACGTGAACACGCTTAACCGCATGATAAACGAGCTTGTGACCGAAAAGAGCAGCGAGTACGACGACCTCTGGGCGAAGCCCGAGATAGGGGAAACGCACCAAACGGACTTTTACATAAACGACGACGATGAGCTTGTGATATTTTTCCAACCGTATGAGCTGTCGTATTATGCACGCGGCTTTGTGGAATTTCCGCTGCCAATCGACGAGCTGAGTGGTTATCTTAAGGAGGAATACAGGCGGCTCGCCGCCGACTAACGCCGCTTTTTATGTATAAGATCCAGATACTCCTCAAGGCAAAGACCGTGCCTGTAAATTTCCTCCGCGGCGGATTGTCCCACGTATCTGAAATGCCAAGGTTCGTTGCTTATACCCGTTATATCGACCTTGTTTGCGGGGTAACGGACGATAAACCCGTATTTGTACGAGTTTTTTCTGAGCCAGTTCCACACAATATCCGCCGACTGAAGCTTCGCGTCGGCGGTGGTAATATCGAGCGCCAGCCCCGTCTGATGCTCGCTCGTACCGGGGAGCGCCGCCCACGTTTTCGCGATTTCAAGCGCCTCGTCGGGCGCGTAGCCTTGGTTTTCAAACTCCCTCGTCTTTTGGTCAAGCTCCGCTTGCTGCTCCTCACCCGTCCTGTACGACGAGGATATCGCGGGCAAAATACCCTGACTTCTCGCGTCATCAAACATTTTTTGCAAGTACGGATAAACGCGGCTGTCAACCTTGTGACCGTTCGACAGCGGTGTTAATTCCACGCTGAAATCGTCGGGCAGCGGGTTCTCACCGTTCACAAGTATAAGCTGCCAAGCGTCGTCATCGGTCGAAACCGCGTCCTTGTCGATTGGACTTAACACAAGCGACGCTTTTGTTTTTATGCGCCCCAAAATATTGCCCTCTGTTGCCGCATCAAACGCGAAAAGCGCCGCAACGGCACAAAAAAGTATTATAAACACGCCCCTTAATCGGTGTCTGCGTTTACGTTTCATAGCGAAACACCTCCAATAAAAAAGTCTTTGTCCACTGTTTTAATTATAGTGAACAAAGACCTTAAATACTTTAATATTGGATTGATAATTTCCTAAGAAAATATTAAGATAACGTTATTTTTACATTAAGCGGGTATACGCACGGTAAACGTCGTGACCTCGTCCTCGCTTTCGGCACTGATCGTGCCGCCGTGAAGCGTCACGATCTGCTTCGCCACGGCAAGTCCGAGCCCCGCACCGCCCGTGTTTGTAGCGCGCGCGTCGTCGGCTCTGAAAAACTTTTCAAATAGCGCGCCAAGCTTCGCCTTCGGAATAGTTTTACCGTGACTGCTCACGGAAATGACAATAACTCCGCCGTCCCTCGCGGCATTGATAGTGACGGGTGTACCGGCGTAGCCGTACGATACGGCGTTACGCAAAATATTTGAGAATACACGCGCAAGCTTTTCCGCGTCAACGCGTCCCGACAAGTTTTCGTCCGCGTTAAGCTCGATACTGTTGCCGTGCTGCTTGAAAACGGGATAAAACTCATCCGTAAGCTGCAGGAGCATATAGTAAATATCGGTGTCGCGCTTGTCCAAGGTTATTTCCTGCAAATTATACCTTGTTATCTCAAAAAACTCGTTTATCAGCTTTTCAAGACGAAGCGACTTGTCGAGAGCTATTTGAACGTACTCGTCCGCCGTTTCCTTCGGCACATCCGCCTCCTTTAAAAGACTGAGATACCCTATAACGGACGTCAGGGGAGTGTGTATGTCGTGCGCGAGGTACGTTATCAAATCGTTTTTACGTTTCTCCGCCTCATTTGCGGCTCTTTTTCTTTGACGCAGCGTGTCTTTCACGGTGTTAAGCGTATCCTCTGTCGCCGCCATTTCCGGCGGCAGAAGAATTTTGTTGTCATCCTCGACCAAAAGCGCGTCTATACCCTTGTTGATCGAAGTAAAATATTTTGTGAACCAACTCATAAAAAACCGCAGCATAACGAGAAATATAAGCGTGACCGCCGCGATCCATATAATGTCGGTAAAATTACGGAAATACCGCTGGTAAATACTTGCCGCCGCCGTACTGTCAAGTCCCGTCCTGAGCAAAATATCGACCACCACGTCGCCGCCTCGGTTTTTCCAAAGCAGCCTGTAAAGCGCGGTGACGATAACGATCGCCGCGGCGGTAAGGAGCAAAAAGCGCGCGTATATTTTCGATTTCAGGTTCGAGTATGCCGATTTATCCTTATTTTTCAATCTTATATCCAACTCCCCATATGGTTTTTATTATCGGAGCGTCATTCATCTTTTCCCTCAAATGACGGATATGAACGGTGACGGTATTGCTGCTTTTGCTGTAGTACTCATCCTTCCAAATCCTGTGAAACAGTTCCTCCGAGCTTACCACCTTGCCCTTTTCCTCCAAAAGTATTTGAAGAATTTGAAACTCCGTGGGCGTTAATGTGAGAGGCTTTTCGTTAAAAAAGCACTCGTGCGTCTTTACGTCCATGACCAAGCCGGAGTGGGTGATAACGGCTTCCTCACCGCCGCTTTGCGGCGCGGTGTTGTACTTTTTGTACCGACGTAGCTGCGCTTTTATTCTCGCGACCAGCTCAAGCGGCTTAAACGGTTTTGTGATATAATCGTCCGCACCGAGCGTCAAGCCGGTGATTTTGTCCGTTTCCTCATTTTTCGCGGTCAGCATAATGATAGGGTACGTGTACCTTTCGCGTATTTTCCTGCACAGAGTAAGCCCGCTTATGTCGGGCAGCATTATATCGAGCACGGCGAGGTCAAATTCCGTGGAGTTGATACTTTTGAGCGCGTCGAGCGCGGAATAGAATTTGAACACGGAATAGTTTTCGTCACGCAGATACACCTCTATTAAGTCCGCGATTTCCTTTTCATCGTCAACAATAAGTATCTTCTCCGCCATTGCCATAAGTACCGCCTTTCCGTTTTGGTATATTTTCAATTATATTAGTATCCCCACCGAATGTCAAGAATTAATAAACCAAAAAACAGCGCCGCGTATTTTAGACATTCAGTTCCTTGATTTTAGCTTGGTATAATTTTTATAAAATTTGTATTGAAAAATTACTTGGTTGTGGTATAATAAAAGTACCACAATTACCATACTAAAATTTAATAAATGCGTCTTTTTTAAATATTCAATTTATGAATATTCAATTTGTGATATCATGATTTGAATACCTACAACCATATGAGGCTATATTAGTAAAAATGTAGGCTGTATAATTGAAATTTATTGGTTGTAGATATTTCAATGTATGGTAATGTGTGGTAACATTTAATTCAGCCGCGTTTTTATGCGTGGTATGAATTTGTACCACGCATTTTTATTTGCGCGGAATTTTGGCGGAAAGGAGATGCGGCTCACCACAAGCCGAAATTGCGGTCAAACCACGTATGGAAAGGAAGGATAAATAATGAAGAAATGTTTAAATTGCAACATAAAATACGATGATGATTGGTATTCTTGTCCTAAATGCGGCGCTGTACTGAAAAATGACAGCCCAAGAACAAACAAAGCCGCAAAACCTTCGAGAATAAGCGAAGAAACGGCTGTTGAAATAAGTGAATCCGCAGGGAAAGTCGGTTGCCGGACTACATTTGTGTTTTTCATTCTTCTAATATTGAGTATTTTTTCGGGCGGACATCCATTTTTTATTGTACTAACTTTAATTGATGTAGCTATAATAATTATATGTATCATAGCCCAATGCGCAGTAGAAAAACAAGTAGTAGCTGTCAAGAGTAGAGAATGGCAGGATACGTATAAAGGAATAAAAAAAGTACAGGAAGAGCAGCAACGTATAGTAGAAAATGACAAAATGATTGCGTTCTATGATAAATGTGTTGAAAATGGAATTCATAATTTGGACACTAATGCTGCTTTACAAAAAGCATCATTAATAGCACAAACATTTAATCTCCATGTTGCCTGTACGGAATGTTACAATAGAGGCAAGGCATTAAAAATGGAAAAACAAATGAATAAGATGCTCTCCGAAGAAAAAATAAAATACAATATGTTGACAAAATATTCGGAGTTTGTCGGCATAGATAAAAGCATTAAAATGATAAAAGATTTAATAATTCAAGATAAAAATCAATTGGAAGAGTTGGAAAAAACATCTTGACTTATGCTTGCTGCCGGTGTTTCCTTTCAAGAAAAAGAACATGACTGGGCTATTGCTGGCGGAATAGCAAACGGTTTGGCAGGAGGAGCAGCAGCGATTTCAACAGCTATGGAAATACAGCAGAAAAATGCAGAAATCAGAGCACGTAATGAGGCAAATCAAAAAGCATATATAAACTCTATCATGCCTGCTCATATGCGACTTACAGGTAAACAAGTGGACATTGAAAAAGATTTGAAGGAATTGGAGAACAAGCTGGAAAAAATAAAAATTAAACTTGTAGAAAATTCAAACGAGCAAGAATTATTGAATATGATTACTTTTAAAAACATCAATGTTAATTTTTCTGACACCGGAGCATTTACTGTAAATGCGTCTTCTACTGTGCGTAAACCTATAACAATGTATGAAAACACTAATGCTACTATTGACGGAACTGTTCAGGTGGATTTGTTTCAGGATGGGCAAAGTGTCGGCAAGGCTGTTTTGGTGGCACCGATCAACGGTTTTAACAATGCATCTTTACAAGGTATATGTCTTGCAAATAATAATACTGCTCAAAAAGATAAGCCTTATAAAATAAAGATTAAACCTTATCATTTGTGGAAAGTAGAAGCGTAAACGCATAAGTAAAGTTATCTTCGCCGCGGCATTTTTACATCCCCACCGAATGTCAAGAATTAATAAACCAAAAAACAGCGCCTTGTGCGGACGCTGTTTTTTGCCAAAATTCTTTTTTAGGGGGGTATCACAACTATAAAGATGTAATTTATATAGCAACAAATATCAAAAGATACCTGTAAGCTTCGGGGGGACCCTTGCCTTTTGGGGAAAGGCAAGGGCATATGAAAAAAAGGATGGTATAGGCTGTTTTAAAAACAGCCGTCAAGCTTTAACTGAATATCTGTGTCAATGTGCGGATCATCTGAAGAAGTTATTCCAAAAATCGTCCCAGCCGCCGTTTGCGCTGCTGTTTTGATCCTGTTGCTGCTGCGTGCTGTCATTCGTATCCTCGATCGTGTCGGTAAGCGTTACCGGGATCTCCAGCGTTTCACCGTCACGCATGACCTTAAACGTCAAAGTGTCGCCAATCTTCTTCGTGTCACGGATTTTATTCACGTCCTCGCGCGACTCGACCTTCTGACCGTCAACCTCGAGTATCATGTCGTTTACCTGCAAGCCCGCCTTTTCCGCACCGCTGCCTTTCGTTACGGAGTTGATGAACGGACCGTAATTCGTGTCGTCAATACCTATTCCGACGAACGGACGGCTTACGTGACCGGACTCTATCAGACTGTCTATGATCGGAGCGACCTCCGAGATAGCTATCGCGAAGCCCATACCCTCGATACCTGCCGAGGAGAGCTTTACGGAGTTGATTCCTATAACCTCGCCGTACTCGTTTATGAGCGCGCCGCCGCTGTTACCGCTGTTTATCGCCGCGTCGGTCTGAAGCAGGTTATACGTTCTTCCATCGAGCGACATTGTTCTGTTCGTCGCGCTTATGATACCCTCGGTGACTGAGCCGTAAAACTCCTGTCCCATCGGGTTTCCTATCGCGACCGCTTTTTCGCCGACCTGAACCGTTGTCGAGTCCCCCAAAGACGCTACCGTGAGCTTCTTATTGCCCGAGTCTATCTTAAGAACGGCTATATCCGTTTTCGTGTCCTGACCGATAAGCGTCGCCTTGTACTCTTCGCCTGTATTTAAAATTACCGATATTTCCGTCGCGCCGTCTATAACGTGCTGATTTGTCACGATATATCCCTCGTCGCGGATAATAATACCGGAGCCGCTGCCCTGCTCAACCGTGTCGTCGGTCTGATTGGGGTCGCTGTAATAATAGCTCCTGCCGGTGAACGGATCGTAATATCTCTGAGGCTGAACCTTCGTCTTGTTTATAACGCCGACCACGCTCGGACCTACCTGACTTGCTATCTCCGGCGTTGTAAGGACCTTCTTGCCGTTTTTGTACGCCGCGAGCTGCGCGCTGTTATCCGATTGGTTATTTTGATCGGAGCTGATTTGATTTTGAGCCGTTGCGGCAAACTGTGTCGGCTGCGCGTTCGTGTTCTTTGACGTTACGTACATACCGGTCATAAATATTCCGGACGTGAACACGCTTGCCGCCAAAGCGCTGCATACCGCTGTAAGCCATACCTTCGGCTTCTTTTCCTTTTTCGGTTTACGATTATAAACTACCAAGTCTGTCGATTCTGTATAAGGATATTTCTTCATTTTTTAAGCCTCCAATATAATTATTGTCAAAACCTTATAAATTCATACTTCTGTCCTTTCACTTGCTTTACATATATCATAAAGTACACTTTTGACACTGGTATGAATTAAATGTAAACAAAAATGGCATATTTTATGAACAATTTGTGAACAAGGGTTGACAAACGGGTATAATAGGAATAGAATATAAACGCAAATGCAAATTATTTGCAATTAAAACGGTTAAAAAAGGCATAAAAAGTCTATAAAAAACGTAAAAATATATTCATATTGAAAGGAAATATTATGAAAAAACTGCTTATATTGGATTCAAACAGCATAATAAACCGCGCGTTTTACGGCGTAAGGTATTTATCTTCAAAAGACGGCACGCCGACAAACGCGGTGTACGGCTTTCTTAATATTCTGATAAAGCTCATGACCGAGCAGCAGCCCGATTTTGTATGCGCGGCGTTCGACCTTAAAGCACCGACGTTCCGCCATTTGCGCTACGACGGCTATAAGGCGCAGCGCAAGCCGATGCCGGAGGATCTGGCGACGCAGATGCCGATTGCGAAGGATATACTGCGCGCCATGAACGTCACAATCCTTGAAAAAGAGGGCTACGAGGCGGACGACGTTATAGGCACGGTCGCGCGGATATGTGAGGAAAGCGGCGTTGAGTGCCTTATCGCCACGGGCGACAAGGACGATTTGCAGCTTGTGAGCGATAAAACGAAGGTTATTCTGACCGTATCAAAGCAGGGCTACAACGAGACGACCGTGTACAACGAGGCTGCCGTTAAGGAGCGTTACCACGTCACGCCGACGGAGTTTATCGACGTTAAGGCGCTTATGGGCGACGCGTCGGACAATATCCCGGGCGTTAAGGGCATAGGCGAAAAAACGGCGATGAGCCTTATAGAAAGATTTCATTCGATAGAATATATATATGAAAATATTGACGACATCGGTCTTAAAGGCGCGGCGCTGCAAAAGATGAAGGACGGCAAGGATATGGCGTTTTTGTCTAAGGAGCTTGCGACGATCGTGCGCGACGTGCCGATCGAACTCGATTTTGACGCGTGCGCGTGGAACGGCTACGGCAATAGTGCGGAGCTTTACAATATCCTGCACGGCTTGGAGCTTAACAGCGTCATTAAAAAAATGAACCTCACTCCCGAAAGCGGCGCGGTCGTGACGGAGGAAGAGGATATTTTTGACGGTATGACGTTTGAAGTTGTTGACAGCACGGCGGCAATCGGATTTATCGGCAATGCGGCGGCGGTCGTACTCGAAACGGACGGTGCATGCGTTACGGCTATGGCTGCCGCGGCAGGTAAAAATGCGGTCGTTATCACAGGCGCGGATATTACGGACACTGTCAAGCCGTTTCTTGAGGACGAAAATATAAAAAAAATCACGTTTGATATAAAGGAAGCTATCGTGCACCTCAACGGGCGCGTGAAAATAAACGGTATCGTTGACGATACGGCGATCGGGGCGTATCTCGTCGACCCCGCGAAAAGCAAGTATGAGATCGCGGCGCTTGCGGCTGAGTACTTTGGCGCGGAAATAGAAAAGCCCGAGGCGAAACAGCTGTCACTGCTCGACGAGGACGACGCGGGACGCGAGGAGTATCTCGCGAAATGCGCCGTCGCGCTCGGCGCGCTCAACGAGCGTGTCACGAAAAAGATGGAGGAAAACGGTCAGACAAAACTGTACCGCGAGGTGGAGCTTCCGCTTGTCGAAGTACTTGCGCACCTCGAAATAAACGGTTTCCTCGTGGACGATAAACAATTACGCGAATTTGCCGCGACGCTCGGCGCGCAAATCGACAAACTGACCGCGATAATTTATGAAATGGCGGGCGAGGAGTTTAACATCAACTCACCGAAACAGCTCGGCGTGATACTGTATGAAAAGCTTGGCTTAAAGCCGGTGAAAAAGACGAGAACGGGCTACTCCACCAACGCGGACGCGCTTGAAAAGCTGCACCACCCGATTATAGACATGATTTTGGAGTACCGCAGCCTGACGAAGCTCAAAAGCACGTACTGCGACGGTCTTGCGGCGGTCGTAAACCCCGAAACGCACCGTATACATTCGGTGTTCACGCAGACGGTGACGGTCACGGGCAGGCTTTCGTCGACCGAGCCGAATCTGCAGAATATCCCGACGAGGACGGCTCTCGGACGTGAGATACGCAAAATGTTTATCGCGAAGGACGGCTACGTGCTTGTGGACGCGGACTACTCGCAGATCGAGCTTAGAGTGCTTGCGCATATAGCGAACGACGAAACGATGATAAATGCGTTCAAAAACGGGGAGGACATTCACGCCGTTACGGCGTCGCAGGTGCTCGGTATACCGCTTGACAAGGTGACAAAGGAGCAGCGTTCGAGCGCGAAGGCGGTCAATTTCGGCATCGTGTACGGTATCGGCGAGTTCTCGCTCGCGCAGGATCTGCATATAAGCGTAAAAGAGGCGAAGGCGTATATAGACGGGTATCTCGAAAAGTACCACGGCGTGCGCAATTACATGACGGAGATCAAGGAGCGTGCGAAAAAGGACGGGTACGTTAAGACGATGATGAACCGCATACGGTATATACCGGAGCTGAAGTCGCCGAATTACAATGTGCACCGGTTCGGCGAGCGTGTTGCACTCAATACACCCATTCAGGGCAGCGCGGCGGATATTATTAAGCTCGCGATGGTGCGCGTGGACAGACGGCTCATAAGCGAGGGGTTAAGGTCGCGGCTCATACTTCAGGTGCATGACGAGCTTATCGTCGAGGCGCATAAGGACGAGGTCGACGAGGTGAAGCGTATATTGCTTGAGGAAATGCAGGGCGCCGCGGATATGCAAGTGCCGCTTAAGGCGGATATTTCCGTGGGACATAGCTGGTATGATGCGAAATAGGTTGTTATTTAACGGTGTATTGGTATTGTGGGTGTAGGGGCGGATATTATCCGCCCGCATTTACGATACATTGGGAACGGGCGGATAATATCCGCCCCTACGTAAGGCCCCCTTGTCAAAGGGGGCTGTCACGCGGAGCGTGACTGGGGGATTCTTTTTCAATTTTTACAATGAATCCCTCCACCGCCTTCGGCGGTCCCCCTCCCTTTGACAAGAGAGGCTAACACCACTAAATCACAATTTACTGCACAAAGAAAGGACAACGACCATGAAAAAAATACTCATATTAACGACCGCGCTGATAATGCTCGCGTCATGTGGGGCGCAAACGGCGGAGGACAACGGTAAAATCGACGTCTACGCGTCGTTCTACCCCGTGTACGATTTTGCGCGCACGATTGGCGGCGGCGACGTAAATCTGTACAATATGATACCGACGGGCGCGGAGCCGCACGACTTTGAACCGAGCGCGGCTGACATAGCGAAGCTTACCAAGGCGGACGTGTTCCTCTACCACGGCAACGGCACCGACGCGTGGGCTGAAAAAATCGCCGAAACGCTTCCCGACAGCGTTATGAAGGTGCGTCTGTCGGACGCTGACACTGTCGCCAAGGGTGACGCGCACACGTGGCTCAGCCTGCAAAACGCGGAGGGTGAGCTTGAGGTGGTCTGCAGCGCGCTCACGGAAGCCGACGAAAACGATGAAAACGACGCAAAATACTATGACCGCCTGAACGATTACACCGCAAAGCTTGACGCGCTCAAAGCGGAGTACGAGGCGGCAAATCTTACGGCTGTGCCGCTTGCAACGTCGCACGATGCTTACCGCGCGCTGTGCTATGAAACGGCTATGAATTACCTGCCGATAGACTTATTTCCGGGCGGCGATCCGTCGCCCGCGCAGCTTGCCGAGGTCGTAAACAGCATAAAGGATAAGGGCGCGAAGTACGTTTTCTACGACCCTATCGACGGCGACAAGATCGCAAAGAGCGCGGCACGCGAGGCGGGAATTGAAACCGCCGAGCTTTACGCGTTCGAGGGCGACAGTGAGAACCGCGACTACGAAACGGTCATGCGCTTTAATTTGGAACAGCTTAAAAAAGCGCGTTAAGGAGAAAAAATGGAACAGGAAATTTTAAAGGTTGAAAATCTAAGCTTTGAATACCCCGACACGCCCGTACTGCGCGACGTTACTTTCACGCTCTGCAAGGGTGATTTTCTCGGCATAATAGGCGAGAACGGCGCGGGTAAAAGCACGCTGATAAAGCTGATATTAAAAATACTCCCGATACCAAGCGGCAAAATAACTCTTTTCGGCGAGGATTTGTCGGAATTTAAGGAGCACTGCAAAATAGGCTACGTTTCACAGAAGGCAAGCTCGTTCAATTCCGCGTTCCCCGCGACGGTAAAAGAGGTTGTCATGGCGAATTTGTACAGCAAAAAGGGACTTATGCGCCGCTTTACGCGTTCGGACGAGGACAAAATGCGCGCCGTGTTGGATAAGGTCGGCATGTCCGAGTACGAGAATAAACTTATAGGCGAGCTGTCGGGCGGACAGCAGCAGCGCGTGTTTATCGCCCGCGCGCTCGTGAGCGAGCCGGAACTGTTGCTCATGGACGAACCCACTGTCGGCGTGGACGCGCGTTCACTGCAAAAAATAACGGACATAATAGAGGAGCTTAACGGACGCGGCATGACAATGATAATGACAAACCACGACACGCCGTACCTTGTCCGCGAAGCGAACAAGCTTTTGATATTCTGTGAGCACGGCAACGGCGAGTTTGTGCGCCGCAGCGACCTCACCATGCAGCAGCTTGGCGACATATTCGCGGGAAAGAGGGTGCACCACCATGCTTGAAATTTTTACTTACGCGTTTATGCGCCGCGCGTTTATCGCGGCGATGATGATAGCGGTCATAGCCCCGTGTATCGGTATGCCGCTTGTTTTAAAGCGCCTTTCCGCCATAGGCGATGCAACGTCGCATTCGGCTCTTGCCGGCATCGCGCTGGGACTTATAACAGGCGTGAACCCGATACTGGGCGCGGTCGTATTTGCCGCTTTGGCGGTGCTCGGCATAGAGGCGCTGAGGAAGGTATTCGGCAAATACTCGGAGATCGCGACTGTCGTCGTGATGTCGGCGGGTATCGGACTTACGGCTCTGCTGTCGGGATTTATAACAAACGGCTCCGCTAATTTGTCGAGCTTTCTCTTCGGCTCGATAGTCGCCATATCCGACTTTGAAATGTACCTCACCGTGGGACTTGGCGCGGCGGTAATAATCGTTTCCTTCTTATTATACAAGGAACTGTTTTTCGTCACGTTCGACGAGGAGGCGGCGCGTCTTGCCGGCGTGCCGGTCGGCAAGATAAATCTTGTGATCATGCTTTTGACCGCCGTCACGGTATCGTTAGCGTCGAGAATAGTCGGCGCGCTGATGATTTCGTCACTGCTCGTCATACCCGTAGCGGCGGCGATGATGATAGCGAAAAGCTATAAGGGCACCATGATTTTATCGGTGGCGCTCGCCGAAATTTTTACCGTGTCGGGACTGTTTATTTCATACCGCCTCGACCTCAGTCCGGGCGGAACGATAGTGCTTATAGGCGTGGTATTTCTTGTGTGTGCCGCGCTGATCACGGCGAAAAGAAGAAGGTAGGGAATAATGGAAGCGAATAAAATACTCGCTGACGCGGGACTTAAATGTACGCGTCAGCGGATAAACGTAATGGAAATACTTATGTCGGTATCCGCGCCGATGACCGCGGAGAATATTTACGAGAAGGCGGAAGGTATGTCGCTGTCAACCGTCTACCGCATAGCGGAGAAGCTTTATGAAAAGGGGATAGTGACGAAGAACACGATACAGGACAGCGATAAATTTTATTACGAGCTTTCGGACGACTCCCACCGCCACTACGCGATATGTCTTGGCTGCGGACGCATGCAGCCGGTGCGCGTATGCCCCGTGACCGCCGCCTCGGTCGACGGCTTCACCGTCACGGGACATAAACTCGAAATATACGGCTATTGCCGCGACTGCGAAAACAAACGTGAGCAAAAAACCAAATAACCGTTACTGCGCAATCGTTTCCGCGCTGAGCCCGAACATCGAGAAAAGCGCGCTGTTATCGCCGTCGGAATAATCGTAATACACACCCTCAGACCTGTATACGGCGCAGCTGTCGGTTGCAACCGCAGCCGTACCCGTGGTGCCGTCAGCTCTTGTCATTATTAGAACTGCGTCAAACGGACAGCCCGTGCCACCCATTTTAATTACCTCCGCTGTTGAAAGCATGTTCTCTATCTCGGGCAAATTGTTTTTATCCGAAATCGGATACGTTTTTCCCTTGACAATTAAACGCGCGCCGGCAATATCATGTATATCCGCAGGGTGCGTCGGACTGTAATCAAAAACAGTCTTTTCCGAAACGGTTTTGCCGTCTTTATAAAGACACAGCCGCATATTTCCGATATTCGCCTTATCACAGCTTAGATACCACATACTGCCGTTTTCACCCGCACAGCGGACGCTCGCGAAGCCGACAGAGTCGGTGACGGTCGTAACCGTGTCGGCGAGCTTGGAAAACGGATTTTTTAATTCTGTTTTATCGGTTTCCGACGCACTGCCCGTTTCAAGATTTATGATGTAATTCTTGAAATCCTTATTCTGCTCGGTCGAGCCGTAATTGACAAGCAAAGCCTCTTTTCCGTCGTCGGACACAGTGATGCCGACGGTGAAATCGCCCTGTTGGAACTTGGCGCAGTCGAGATTGTTCAGGTCAAATGTTTTTTCTATAGCCGACGTTTGGAGATTGTAAACGAAAACAGCGTCACTGTAATGGAAAACAATTTTTTCGCTGTCCGCGTAATCAATCTCCGCCATTTGAGAACCTACAATTTTTTCGCCGAATGCCGTTAAAGCGTCGTCGGACATTTTTACGCTCTCATACGGAATGGCGTTGTTTGCGATATTCGGGTTTGACGCACACGCTATTAAGACCGCGGCGCACAGCATAACGGAAATTACGCTTACGCAAATTCTGAGATTTTTGCGGCTTAAAATATTTTTTATTTTGCATTTACCATCTTTTTTATTCAGCAGTGATATAAAATTATTCATAAAAACACCCCTATTTTTACTTCACCGTCGCCGTTATTTTATTACCCTCCGTATCGGTAAAATCGTACTTGAAATCCGTTGTGGTAAGGTTGTACTTTTCATATCCCAAATCCTTTAAACCTTGCGCGACCATCGATGCCCACACATACGCTCCCGCATACGACGAGTGGAGCGTGTCGCCGCCGACCTCGGTCAAGTTGAAGTTCTTTGTGACAACATTGTCACTGTCGTCGCCGTAGAGTGAATAGAGGAAGTCATAGCTCAATTTCGACAAATCGATGATGTCGCACTTCATGTCAGCCGCTATGTCACGCATATAACTGCTCCAAGCCACCGACGGCTTATAGTCGTGCTTCGACGCGTTCGGCGTTACGAGCACGGGGATAATTCGCTTTGCGCGGCACTCCGTGATCATACTCTTTACCGACTCCGTCATTTCTTCGCGCGTCGAATAATTTCTGTCGTTATAGCCGCACTCGATAAGGAGTATATCGCCGGGCATACCGTACTTCATCACGCCCTTAAACGCGGTATCGTAAAGCCCTTTAGCGTACTGACCGCTGTTCGCGAGGTTCGTCACCGGACGGTTAATAAAGTCACCGAGCACCTGTCCCCAGCCGGATCTTCCGCCGCCGACTTCCTTATCAAAATCACCGTAGTACTCGCAAGCGAGCGAGTCGCCTATGACAAACACGCGGTTTTCATACGCCGCCGGCTCCACCGTGACGTAATCGAGCATTGTCGAACCGTCCGTCATCCAAACAGTTATATCTCCCTCGTTGATCAAAAGCCGTTCAGCCGTATACTTCGCGCCGTCCGTCACCTTTCTGTCCGCGTCCGCCTGGTCCACGTTATTACCGACCATAGCGCCGTTTACGTATATGTCGCCGCGCCATGTTTCACCTTTTTTAAACGTAATATCATAACGTCCGTCCGCGAACGACGCGTCGAGCGTCTTACCTTTGGCAACGTCGCCAATATCGGTAAACGTGTAAACGGGCGCGATTTTATAATCGGAGTACTCGTCGAGCTTAATTTCAAAGCCCTCCGTCTTTGTGTCTGCCTCCGTCACTTTCTCAAACTTACCGTCCGCGCGGAAATACACATTCTTCTGCGCCGTTGAGATTTCGATCTTATCGCCCGCCTTGACGTTTTTCTTCCTCGCGTAGTACAAACGTCCGGCGTTATTGTACGCGGCTGTTATAACAACGCCGTCACTTTTAACCGTTGCCGCGGGTATTTGCGTCGGTTCTATAATATCGCCCTCGTTACCGTGTATGATTTTATACCCTGTTATATGCTCGTCTTTAACAAGGTCGTTTAGCTCGTAAGCCACAATGTCGTTACCGCCCGCAAAGCCGGTAATAGCGTAATTTTCTACCGTGTACTCCACGCTTATCGGATTATCCGCGCCCGTGTACGCGTTCGCACTGATTACCGCCGTGCCCGCGCCGACGGCGGTCATCATGCCGTTTTCATCAATTTTTATCACGTTCTCGTCCGACGACTTAAAATCCTTCAATATATACGTGCTGTCGGTCGAAACGGATATATTATTACCAAACTCGTCCTTTGCGCTGTCGATCGTGAAACGCGTACTGTCGTAAAGGTTAAGAGTGCGTCCCGTGTGCTCGATGTCAGTAAGCTTCGGATTTTGCGCGACCTTAACATCCTTGTACGTGCTGTAATCGCCGCACTTAAATTCAAGCCGCACCGTGCCGGACATTCCCGACGGTATCGTTATAAGCGCGTTTGTGACGTTTTGGTCCTCGACCGTTTCACCGTTAAACGTCCATTCCGTCTGCACGCCCGGTCTTTCGTATTCAAGCACCGCCCTGTACGGCGCTGTATTGATTTTACCGTCCGCAAGCGAACAAACCGTATCGGGACCTTCAATCGTGATTTTCGACATATCTGGGTACGACACGCCGAGATAATCCATCGTCACATTACTTCCCGTAAGCCCCGTTATTTTGTTAAAATCAATATTTTCACCGTTTGTTACATGGTATTCACAGTTTTCGCGAAACGCCGCGATTTTTTCCTCACTGTCGAAAAATATTTCAAACTCCATATTGTCCTTCGACGTGATAAACGTGGTACCATCCGCGTAAATACCGTCATCTTTCCTCATAAGAGTGATGATCTCACCCGTGTCACCGGTCAAGGTCAGGGAACCGTTATCGGAAAACGTAGCCTGGGCGAAAAACCGCGTCACAGGCTTTCTTTCAACATCCATCGAATAGCTGCCAAGCTCCAAAGTACCTGTGACCGTACCGAAGTCCGACTCATAATACTTAGCGTCAAGCTCACATTCGGGATACACCTCCGCCGTAACGTCGCCGCCGCGGACCTTAACGCTTGACGAGGCATCCTTGTAGCCGTCCTTTTGTGCGGTGACCGTAATTTCCTCACCGTCGGCGAACGACGGACCGTGCAAGCTGCCCTCACCGTCGGCGTAGAATTTTATACCGTTCACGGTAAGATTGGCGTACTGCGCCGTCTTTACGTTGAGCGAATAAAGCGGCGTGTTTTTACCGCTTGTGACCTCGATTTTCTGTATCGCGACAGCGCCCCACTGGTCGCAGTAAAACTCTATCGTGTCCGTGTCCTCACCCGTCACTACGCTTTCCGTCCGCCACGTATCGAATTCGCCTCCGTTTACGGATATATACCGATCCGCGATTTTAAAGTACGCGTAAGGATCGTTTTCGTTGCGGCGCGTTGAGCCGTTATTCGTTATAACGGGCTTTGCGAACGTGATTTTGACCTCGGAGCCCTTTTCGATTTTAGGCAAATTAAGCGTGAAAAGGCTCGCGTTGTTGGAGTTACCGACCGCGAGGTATATGTAAGAGCCCTTGGGATTAAAGTTACCACCTATCGGATAAAACCCGCATTCCTCGTTGTGCTTTATGTCAGTGACAGCCGCCGCCTTCCAGTTCATCAGTCCGCCGGTCGTGACGGTGATGTCGTCGGTAAGCTTCGCGTTTTGAACGTCCTCCGTGCCGCTTGGCTTCGCGAGATTAAAGCCCGAGAACGTGTACGTTTTTCCGGCGGCGCTCACCGCGCTAACGCAAAGCGTCAGCATAAGAACAACCGCGAACGCGGAAATTATTTTTTTCATAAAATGACCTCCTCGTGGTTATAGTGAGATTACTGTTTAATTTTATCATATATCCGCGAAAAAATCCATACAAATTTTCCGCTTTTGTCACATCAGTGTCACGATCATGAAACAATTTTGCAATTTTAGTATTGCAATTCCAAATTTTATATGGTACAATGATACTATCAAAATACCATTCGAGGCGGTGATAAAATGACAACAGATGAAAAATTTGATATTTTGCTTGAAAAGTTTGACGGTTTTGAAAAAAGATTTGACCGATTGGAGCAAAGATTTGACAGATTAGAACAAAAAGTCGATAACTTAGAGCAGAGATTTGACCGATTGGAGCAAAAAGTCGACAACTTAGAGCAAAGATTTGACCAATTAGAACAAAAAGTTGGACAATTAGAACAAAAAGTCGACCAGTTAGAGCAAAAGGTTGACCAGTTAGAGCAAAAGGTTGGACAATTAGAACAAAAAGTCGACAACTTAGAGCAAGAAGTAGGCAAATTAAAGCTAACAGTTGACAACTTAGAACAAAGAGTCAACAGACTGGAACAGGAAGTAGGCAAATTAAGAGAAGAAGTCAACAACAATTCGGCAATTACCGAACACGTTGTGGAAAAGTCCATTCAAGCAATGAGCGAGGGTATAATGCTGAACGCCGAACGCTTTGACCGCTTGGACATCGACTCCGTACGCTTAAAAGCCGATCAGGCACTTGTACTCGCTCAATCAGTCTACGAAATGGTAAGGAAAAAAACAGCATAACTTATATAAAAAATACAGCACATCGCTTCAAACAAATATCCACCCGACACAGCGGGTGGATATTTTTACGTGTAACTATATTTTTTATCTCTGTACGCGTCCCGAGCCATCGCCGCCCGCAAGCGTTTCAACCTCTTCTCTCGTAACGAGGTTGAAGTCGCCGGGGATCGTGTGCTTCAGTGCCGAAGCCGCAACGCCGAATTCAAGAGCATCCTTGAAGTTTTTGCCGTCAACGAAGCCGCATATCGTGCCGCCGGCGAAGCTGTCGCCGCCGCCTACGCGGTCAACGATCGGGTGAACTCTGTATTCCTTCGAGTGATAGAACTCGTCGTCCGCGCTCGAATAAATGCAAGCCGACCAGCCGTTGTCCGAAGCCGACTTCGATACGCGGAGCGAGGAAATAACGTACTTAAATCCGAACTTCGCAACCATCTGCTTAAAGATGCTCTCGTAGCCCGCGAGGTTCAATTCACCGCTTGTTACGTCGGTATTTTCGGGCTTAAAGCCGAGAACCTTGTCCGCGTCCTCCTCGTTGCCTATGCAAACGTCAACGTACTGCATGAGGTTTGACATAACTCTCTGCGCCTTTTCGCTCGACCAGAGCTTTTTACGGAAGTTGAGGTCGCACGAAACGGTTACGCCGTGAGCCTTCGCCGCCTTACAGGCAAGCTCGGTGATTTCTGCCGCAGCGTCCGATACAGCCGGTGTGATACCGGTGAAGTGGAACCAGTCCGCGCCCTCAAAAATCTCGTCGAAGTTAAAGTCGGCAGCCGTCGCCGTAGCGATCGACGAGTTCGCTCTGTCGTATGTAACGTTCGACGGACGCATCGACGCGCCCGTTTCGAGGAAGTAGATACCGAGTCTGTCGCCGCCCTTAGCGATGTGCTTCGTTCCAACACCGTATTTACGGAGTGCCGCAATCGCGCACTCACCTATCGGGTTCTTCGGAACCTTTGTGACAAATTCCGCGTCGTGACCGTAATTCGCGAGCGATACCGCAACGTTTGCCTCACCGCCGCCGTAGTTTATATCAAACTGGGTAGCCTGAATGTACTTCTGATTGCCGGGGGTGGAAAGTCTGAGCATTATCTCACCCATTGTAACAACTTTTGCCATTATATTTTTCTCCTTTTCTTTAAATTACTTCTTAAGCTCTGCTCTCGCAGCCTTAATGTTCGCGATGAACTCCTTCGCCGTTTCCGTAATAGCCGCGTAGTCGCCCGTCTTTGCGCCCTTTGTGAGCGACGAACCCGCGCCTACGGCAACAACGCCCGCCTTGATCCAGTCCGCAACGTTATCCTTGTCAACGCCGCCTGTCGGCATCATCTGTGCCTGCGGGAGAGGTCCTTTAATGTCTTTTATAATCTTCGGTCCGTACAGGTCTGCGGGGAATATCTTGACTATGTCCGCGCCAGCCTCCATAGCCGTGATGACCTCGGTGATCGTCGCGCAGCCGGGCATATACGGTACTCTGTAACGGTTACAAAGCTTCGCCGTTTCGGGGTTGAACGCCGGACTTACAACGAAATTCGCACCCGCCATAATAGCCATTCTCGCCGTTTCGGGGTCGAGAACCGTACCCGCGCCGAGCATCATCTCACCGTTCGAATACTTCTCCGCAAGAGCCGCGATAACCTTGTCCGCGCCGGGAACGGTGAACGTAAGCTCGATACCCGTGCAGCCGCCCGCAAGACACGCGTCCGAAATCTTGATAGCCTCTTCCGCGCTGTTCGCTCTTACAACCGCAACAAGACCGCAGTCGGTAAGCTGCTTTAAAACATCTTCTTTTAACATTGTAAAAATCCTCCTTTGAAATTTATAAACCTTAATACAATTATTTTACCATAGTTACGCTTTTTTTGCAATATTTAATAAAAAAAAATACTCCGAAATGCGCGCCGCGTTCAAAAAAATCCTCATGCACATCAAAAAAGCGTTGTTTTTATACAAAAAAACCGTTCTTTTTATATTGACTAACACGTACCTATATGGTAAAATCGTGGTAAATAAGCCAATTACGGAGGGATTTTGAAATGGAAGAAAACAATTATAACAACTACAACACGGATAATAACAGCGGCTATAACGCGAACAACGGCAATTACAACAATTATAACGCGAACAACGGCAACAATTCACCGCAAAATAAAAACGGTCAGTCACTCGCGTCGCTCATTCTCGGCTCTGTGTCGCTCGGCTTGCAGGTCATATGCTGCTGCGGCGGAAGCATAATCTCGATCGTTTGCGCGATCGTCGGTCTTGTTTTGGGAGTGCCGCAGATGAAAGCCAACCCCGAGGACATACAGGCAAAGCTTGGAGTTATCTTCTCCGCCGTAGGACTTGGTCTTGCGATCATCATGATGATACTCTCGATCGTCCTCTCGCTTACGGGCGCGTTCGGCGACATGCTGATGGACCTTCGCGACCTTCCTTATTACGTTGACAGATACTATTGATAAAAACACCGCCGTTGAGGCGCTAAAAGCTAAACAAGATAATAAAGGCATATCGCGTCGATTTTGCGATATGCCTTTTCTTTACACATTTATTCCTTCATCAAGCCCTTTTCCTGACACAGTCACAAATAAAAGCAACAAATGCCAATATCAAAAATGTAAAGGCAGAGAGCATATCCCATATGTCAAAAACAGACTCACCTATCATTTTTGACAGTATTACATTGACAATGCTCATGAACGGAACAGTCAACAAATTTTTTAAAATTTCCCATACCAATTTCCTCCTTATCATCCCACACGGCGTTTTACGGCATAAAATTTATTACATTACGCAGCACAAAATAAAGCGCGAGCACGGCTAAAGCGACCGCGTAAAATGACACGCGCCGCGGCACGAGCCTTACGGGCTTTACCCACGCCGACACCACGTACTGTGCGTACAGAAGAACGGCGAAAACAATAAGCAGCGGTATCGTTATATTATAACGCATAGCCGTCAAAAAATGAAACGACAAAAGCTCCCGCGCGGCGCGCGTGTTACCGCACCCGGGACAAAGAAGTCCCGTAAGCGCCCGAAAACGGCAGACCGGCAGATGCTCCGACACGATCAATATATACCGCCTCAACGCGAACACAAGCGCCGCCGCCAAAGGCGGAGCGACCGTCAGCAAAATTCGCTTTACTTTAAAAGTCAAATCGATCAGTCCCTTTTCCGCGCCGAAACGCGGTTTTTGTACAGTTAAATTATATTACACCGCCGCGCCGTTGTCAATACCGCGCATACTTGACAGTGAGCGCTAAAACATGGTACAATACAAATAATAGTATACAATCGATTGGACTGGAGATAAAATCATGGAAAACGGAATAAAATTATATGTGGTTGTACCTTGCTACAACGAGGAAGCGGTACTTCCCGAAACATCCAAAAGAATGCTCGCGCTTTTTGACGAGATGAAAAAAGGCTCACTCATAAGCGCGGGAAGCCGTATAGTATTCGTGGACGACGGCTCCAAGGACAAGACGTGGGACATAATAAACTCCCTCGCGAAGCAGCATACGGAAATCGCGGGAATAAAGCTCGCGCACAACGCGGGACACCAAAACGCGCTTTACGGCGGACTTATGACCGTCAAGGACGAGTGCGACTGCGCCATTTCCATCGACGCGGACCTGCAGGACGACATAAACGTGATACCTCAAATGGTCAAGCACTTCACCGAGGGCTACGACGTAGTTTACGGCGTGAGAAACAAGCGCGACACGGACACCTTCTTCAAGCGCACCACGGCTGTCGCCTTTTACAAGCTCATGCACCTTATGGGTGTCAATATAATCTTCAACCACGCGGACTACCGCCTTATGAGCAAACGCGCACTGGGCGCCCTTGCGGAATTTCCCGAAAGAAACATGTTCCTGCGCGGCATGGTACCGCTTGTCGGCTACCGTTCGACGAGCGTCTACTACGACAGAAACGAGCGTTTTGCGGGCGAGTCAAAGTACCCACTCAAAAAAATGCTCTCATTCGCGTTTGACGGCATAACGTCGTTCTCGATAAGTCCGATACGCATGATTTCGGCACTCGGCGCGGTCGTCTGCATAATATCGGTCATTATGGCGGTGTACGCACTTGTTGAAAAACTTCTCGGCAACACCGGCGCGGGCTGGGCTTCGCTCATGATGTCGATATGGTTCATAGGCGGCGTACAGCTCCTGTCCGTGGGACTTATAGGCGAGTACATCGGCAAGCTGTACAAGGAAGTCAAGCGCAGACCAAGATATATCATAGAGGCATATGTAAACGAGGAGAACGGTAACGATGTATGATATTGCCATAATAGGAGGCGGCGCGGCGGGACTTAGCGCCGCGATATACGCCGCACGAGGCGGCATGAAAACGGTGGTTTTTGAAAAACTTTCCTGCGGCGGTCAAATGACGCGCACATACGAGATAGACAATTACCCCGGCTTCGCCGACGCGCCTTCGGGCGCGGAACTTGCCGACGCACTTAAAAACCATGCTGACAAGTTCGATATAGAATTTAAAAACGAAAGCGTAAAGGAAATACGCGGCGCGGACAGCGCGGTCAAAACAATTGTAACGCGCCGCGGCGAGTACCAAACGCGCGCGCTGATTTTCGCCACGGGCGCGTCACCGAAAAAACTCGGCGCAAACGGCGAGGAAAGATTTGCGGGCGCGGGCGTGTCGTACTGCGCGACATGCGACGGCGCATTCTTTAAAAATAAGGACGCGGTAGTGATCGGCGGCGGCAACACCGCCTTCGAGGACGCGCTGTACCTTGCGCGTTTTTGCGAAAACATATATATTTTAAACCGTTCAAAGCGCTTCCGCGCTGTCGGAACGCTCATCGAAAAGGTCAGACAGAACCCGAAAATAACGGTTTATACCGACATAGCCGTGGACTGCTTTGACGGCACGAACATGCTCGAACGCGTATACGTCAAAAATACCGCGACGAACGAGCGCGGCTTTATAAACGCGTCGCTTGCCGTCATCGCGATAGGCATAACGCCGGACTCCGCGCTTGCGAAATCGTGCGGCGTTGAAACGTGCGAGAGAGGCTTTATAAAAACGGATATGTACCTTGCGACAAATTTCGCCGGCGTATTCGCCGCGGGCGACGTGAGAGTATCGCCGCTTCGTCAGGTGATAACGGCTGCCGCCGACGGCGCGGTCGCCGCGACAAGCGCGGTAAATTACTTGAACGGGGTGGCAATGTGAGAATATCATGGATCTTAACGGCATAACGGCTGCGGCGAACATCATGATGTGCTCTAAACTCGGCGCGGTCATTCTCGCGTTTCCGACGGTCAGACTGTATGACTATTACCAAAACAACGTCCTCACGATGAAAGAGGAAAATGTCTACGATCACAACCCCGCACCGACGCGTCGGAGAATACGAAAAAATTGGTAGCCCGGGCACTGTCTGAGCAAGGACAGGAAATCATACAAAAAATCGGCTACACACCTATAAAATAATGGTAAATTATGATTTATTAGCCTTCCCCTTGAGGGGAAGGGGGATATGTTATCATCTCAAGTGCAACAGAAATAAGTAGACAACAT
>CANPXG010000028.1 GCA_947585795.1 uncultured Clostridia bacterium | reverse complement strand
CGCGACGGCGCGCCGCTTGACACAAAATACATGTACGTCTGCCACGCGGAGCTTAACGCGATATTGAACCGCAGCTCCGGCTCGCTCGCGGGCGCGACGCTGTACGTGACGCTGTTCCCGTGCAACGAGTGCGCGAAAGCCATTATACAGTCGGGCATACGCGAGGTTGTGTACGCGTGTGACAAGTACGACGGCGAGGACGACAACGTCGCGTCAAAGCGCATGTTCGATATGGTGGGCGTAAAGTACCGCAAATACGAGCCGACCGGACGGCGGCTCACGATAGAGCTGTAAAGGAAAGAGCGAGCCTTACGGAAAAGGAGAAAGATTATGGAATTTGAGGAAAAAACGCTGTCGACCGAGCCTATATTCGACGGGCGCGTGATAAAGGTGCGCGTGGAAAAGGTGGAACTGCCCGACGGACGCACATCGTCGAGAGAGCTTATAGCGCACCCGGGCGGCGTGGGCGTGATCGCCGTCACGGACGACAGGCAGGTATTCATGGTGACGCAGTACCGCATAGCGGCGAGGTCTATGATGCTCGAAATACCCGCCGGCAAGCTTGAGTACGGCGAAAACCCGCTTGAGTGCGGCAAACGCGAGCTTATCGAGGAAACGGGCTACAAGGCGGAGGAGTTTACGCATTTGGGCGCGTACTACGCCACGCCGGGCTACTGCGAGGAGGTACTTAACATTTACCTCGCGCGCGGACTGTCATTTGTGGGACAGCACCTCGACGAGGGCGAGTTTTTGAACGTGAAGAAGTACGACCTCGACGCACTTTACGACATGGTAATGAACAACGAAATACATGACGCGAAAACGGCGATCGCGATACTTAAGGCAAAAGCGGTTTTGGGATGAGCCGCTTTCGCTGTGCGCCGTAACATTTGCATTGACAACGCGCTCCGTGTAATGGTATAATAATTTTAACAATATATTTTTAAGGAGAGGAAAAAGATGGGATACTATTTTGATGACAGCGTAAGCATAAACGCCTTTGAAGGTACCGATCCGAAGGCGATAATTTCATCGCTTGCCAACCGCTATATGGGACAAAATCTGAAGCACGGTCTTTACTACCGCGCTTACACCAATAACGGTATCGTCCGCACCACCGACTACCGTTACCTTGTGGACTTCAACAAAATTTTCCCCGAAGCGAAGGACAAGGACTGCGTATGGGCGTTCGCTTCCACCTACAGCGAGGGCAAAGCCAACTTCGGCTTTGACATCAACTGCTTCGGACCTATGGTAATGTACGTGAACGGCGAAATTGTGTACAAGTCGGACATCTTTAAGGAAAGATACTCCGAAACGTCCACGCGCATTTTCTTCGACGTAAACCCGGGCTGGAACGACATAAGGATACAGTTCAAGAAAACGAAGGCGGGCTTCGGCGCTCAGTTCGGAACATGGATAGGCAAGTGGGACTTCTACACGATCATGCCTACCAAGGAGCGCATGGGCAGAGAAGGCTTTGTTTTCACCGAGCTTGTGCCCGACGATTACGAGCCCGAATTTGAGGTCGGCATGAGCGAAAAGGACTTCGCGAAGAAGCTCTACCCCGTAAAGGACTGGACGGACGAGGAACTGAAAAAGGGACAGCTTACGCGTATGTACGGCACTCCCGACGGACGTTACGCCGTCGGCTACGTGAAGGCATTCTTTGACGATATAAAAGACTCAAACCACAAATTCACTCTTGACACGAAGGGCGAAACGACGGTATACATAAATAAGAAGGAAGTATTTTCAACCAAGGGCGGAACCGAAACGTTTGAAGCAGATCTCCCGTTCGGCACCTACGACATATACGTAAAATGCATATGCTACGGCGGCGACTGGGGCTTTACGCTCGACTGTCCCGACGCGAAGCTTGAAAACGCGGCGCGCGTTAAAGGCACGGACGACGTGTGGATGTACATAGGCACGTTCGACGCGGACTACGACTTCCCGTTCGACAAAGCGTCCGACATGCTCCACGTTGTGGGCGAACCGAAAACATACTGGCGGCTCGACGAGCCGGACACGTTCGTAAGACCGTACAACGAAAACACGCTTTTCGGCAAGTGGAACTACCCCCTGGGCGTTACCATGTACGGACTTTTACACACCGCGCTACTCATCGGCTCACAGGATATGCAAAACTACATCAAGGACCACGTGCAGCTCTGTATCGACACGCTCGACTACGCCCTTTGGGACAAGGAGCAATACGGCGGAGCCACGGGTATCCACAACCTTCTCACGTCGATAGACAGCCTTGACGACTGCGGCTCGTTCGCATCGATGATGCTCGAGGTACACAAATACCTCGGCTTAAAGGACGTAAAGAAAGTAGCCGACTACGTAGGTGACTACATCTTCAACCATCAGGCGCGGCTTGAAGACGGCACGTTTTGGCGCAAGGAAATGATGCACCACTTCCATAACCAAACGATGTGGGCGGACGATCTCTACATGAGCGTACCGTTCCTCACGCGCTACTACGAGTTTACCGGCGACCAAAAGTACATCGACGACGCGGCGAACCAATTCTTCGGCTTCAAGAAACGTCTTTTCATGCCGGAGGAAAACATAATGTCGCACGTGTACGACTTCAAGTACGACACAAAGACGAACGTTCCGTGGGGACGCGGCAACGGCTGGGTCGTATTCTCGATGACGGAGCTTTTGGAAAAGCTGCCGGAGGATCACCCGAAGCGCGCCGACCTTATAGAGTTCCTTAACACGCTCTGCGAGGGCTACCTCAAGCTGCAGGACGAGGACGGAATGTGGCATCAAGTACTCAACGACTGGGACAGCTATCCCGAAACCTCATGCACGTCAATGTTTATTTATGCATTTTCGCGCGGCGTTCGTTTCGGCTACCTCAGAGAGCCCGAGAAGTACGTAAAATCTATCTTCAAGGCTTGGGAGGCAATCTCAAAGACGAGCGTTGACTCGCACGGAAACGTATACGGCGTGTGCCGCGGCAGCGAATTCTCGTTCATACCCGATTACTATAAGTATGAACTCGGCTGGAACCTCAATGACACGCACGGCACGGGCATCGTAATGCTCGCCGGCATCGAGGTAATAAGAATAAGCGATTTTTTGGCGAAATAATGTTTTGGTCAATATAGACAAAGAAAAACGGCGGATAAGCGTTCCGCCGTTTTTTTATCGTTAATTTAAACAAAAAATCACTGTTTTTTTTATGGATTTTGAAATTATTTAATGATATCATTAAGTATGTCATTTTAAATATATTTAGCCGTTCATGGTGATTTTATATAAAAGAACAAAATTTTTTTATATTTTTTGCAATTTATTCACAAAAACTATTGCAAATTAATCCCAAATAAGCTATAATATATTTATAAGCCTTTACTTTTTGTGCAAATTGCGTATAAAACGGTCAATTTGCGCGATTTACGCAAAGAATAAAGGAAAGTAAAACTTTTTTAGGGAGGGTCAACTATGGCTAAAGCTCAGAAGGTTAAGCTTTCACCGGAAGAGAAAGCGGAAATCTCAAGAAAAAGAAAGGCGCAGCTTTACAGAGATAGATGGGTATATCTGTTGCTGTTGCCCGGATTTTTGTATTTCATCATCTTCAAGATCGTGCCGATGTGGGGTATTTTGATCGCGTTTAAGGATTATTATCCGACATCCCACTTCTTCGGTTCGGGACTTACAAAGAACTGGATAGGTTTGGATAACTTTATAAACTTCCTTACGGACTCCAGCTTTTGGCAGCTGTTAAGAAACACGCTGATAATCTCGGGTATGAATATCTTATTCTTCTTCCCGTTACCGATTATCCTCGCGCTGCTCCTTAACGAAATGAAGGTTCAGTGGTACAAGAAAGCGGCTCAGACGCTCGTTTACGTACCTCACTTCGTATCTATGGTTGTCATCGCATCTATCACGTTCATGCTTGTAAAGACTCCGTCCTCGGCGGCACAAAGCGGCGGTGCTTTATACGAGATCGTAAAGAAGCTCACGGGTAAGGAAATGCAGGCGCTCGGCGGTGGCTGGGCGATTTACTGGGTATTGCTTATTCAGAACGTCTGGAAGGAAACAGGTTGGGGAACGATCATCTTCCTTGCGGCTCTTGCGGGCGTTGACGTTGAGCAGTACGAGGCGGCTATCGTGGACGGCGCGAACCGCTTCCAGCAGCTTATCTACATAACACTTCCCGCCATCACGGGTACGATCGTAACGATGTTTATCCTGCGTATGGGCAGCGTGCTTGACACAGGCTTCGAGCAGATAATCCTTATGCAGAACACGCTGAACAGACAGAATTCGGAAACATTTGATACTTACGTTTATCAATATGGTAGAGTTGAGGGTAACTACGGTTATACGACCGCGATCAGCTTGTTCAAGTCTATAATCAGTATTATCTGTATTCAGACAGCTAACCGCCTTGCCAAGAAGGCAGGTCAGGCAGGCTTATTCTAAGAAGGGAGGACGTGTAATCATGATAAGTATTAAAAGAAGAAGTATCGGCGACATTATCGGCGACGTCATAATCTATGCCATAGTTACACTGCTTGCCGTACTGATGGTAATACCTTTCCTTTACGTTATAGCGGCATCGTTTGCCAAGGAAAGCGAAATTCAGACAAGACCTATATTCTTTATTCCGGACAACCCGACGCTGGACGCTTACAAAGAAGTGTTTAACCCGCGCGGCATGGGACCGACGGTTCTGCGTTCTCTGCTCATATCACTGGGCGTAACGGCTGTAGGTACGTTAATAAACCTGTTCTGTACGACGACAATGGCGTACGGACTTTCAAGACCTAAGCTTATAGGTAAAAAGCCGCTTCTCAATATGGTACTTCTTACCATGGTATTCGGCGGCGGCATGATCCCTCTGTTCCTCGTTGTTAAGGGCTTGGGAATGTACGATACATATGCTGCGCTCATCCTTCCGGGAGCGATCAGCGCGTACAACATGCTTATTGTAAGAAACTTCTTCATCGAGCTCCCCAAGGAGCTTGAGGAAGCGGCGTCGATAGACGGCTGTACCGAGATAGGTATATTCGCGAAGATAGCTCTTCCGCTGTCAATGCCTATTTTGGCAACATTCGGTCTGTTCTACGCTGTTGGACACTGGAACAACTACTTCGGAGCCCTCATGTATTTGAACGACTCCAAGAAATATCCGTTCCAGCTCGTTCTGAGAAACCTCGTAATGCAGACGCAGGACAACTCGACCAGTATGGATGAGCTTCCCCCTGAGGACACGCTCAAGATGGCGGTTATCGTTATCGGTACCGTTCCTATCCTCTGCGTATATCCGTTCCTGCAGAAGCACTTCGCGGCGGGCGTTATGGTCGGCGCGGTCAAGGGTTAATTTAAAGCATCTTAAACCGTTATTTAACGGGTAAAGAAAATATTTAAGGAGGAAAACAAAATGACACAAACTTGGAAAAAGGTTGCTGCCGTTTCGGTATCGGCAGTAATGCTTGCCGGCGCGCTCGCAAGCTGCGGCGATTCGGCAGTATCGTCGATAGACCACGAGAATCCCGTGCTGACGGTTCAAACGAAGGCGTTCAACGCGGACTCTGCGGCTAACGACAGCCCTGTTGTTCAGGCACTTAACGAGTACTTGGGCGCTACGCTCCAGTTCTCATGGGTACCGAACACAAGCTACGATGAGAAGGTTACGACAGCTATGGCGGCGGGTGAATATCCGCATATCATGCTTGTCGGAGCAAGAAGCTCTTCGGTTATCCAGGCTTCGAGAGATGATACGTTCTGGGATTTGACGGACGTATTGACAGACGCGGCTAAGTATCCGAACCTTGCTCAGACGAACCCCGTTGTTAACCACAACATCTCGATCGACGGTCAGGTTTACGGCTTGTACCGTTCAAGAGAGCTCGGTCGTGCCGGCGTAACGATCAGAAAGGACTGGCTCGATAAGTTAGGTCTTGAGATCCCGACGACGATCGACGAGTTCTCAAACGTTCTTAAGCAGTTCACCGAGGGCGATCCCGACGGCAACGGCGCTAAGGACACATACGGCATGATAGTAACAGACTATCTTGACGGTCCTCTGAACAACCTTGCTATTTGGATGGGTGCTCCGAACGGCTGGGGACTTGACGAGAACGGCGAGCTTAAGCCCGCGTTCATGTTCCAGGAGTTCAAGGATACATTGAAGCTTATGAAGGAATGGTATGACGCAGGTTATATCAATGCCGACATGGCTACATATTCATCGGATAAGTGGAATGAGCAGTTCCTTACAGGTCAGGCTGGCGTTATCATCGACGTTGCGGACAGAGCAAGACGTGTTGCTTCAAACATCGCTGAGCTTAACCCGAACGCTGTTGTAGACGTATTTGGCTATGTAAAGAAGGACGCTGACACAGAGCCGAGAACATTGCCGACGACCGGTTACGACGGATACTTCGTATTCCCGAAGGCGTCTGTTGCGACTGAGGAAGACCTTGACCTCGTTCTTACCGTAATGGATAAGGCTAACGACGCTGAAGCTGAGAACCTTATGAACTATGGTATCGAGGGTATCCACTACACTGTAGAGGACGGTCAGTTTGCGGTAAAGAACACTGACGACGCTCTTGTTAAGGAGTATAACGACCTTAACCAGTTCGCTACAAACATCGTTGCCAACGGTCTTACGACAAAGTACGCTGTACCTGTTGCCGAGAAGATCGATCAGGTTTACGCTGAGAACAAGAATTGGGTAGTTGCTAACCCCGTTGAGCCGTACATTTCAGAAACATACTCAACAAAGGGTCCGCAGCTCGACGCTATCATGGCTGAGGCGAACACGAAGTTCATCGTTGGTCAGATCAGCGAGGCTGATTGGGACGCTCAGGTTGAGAGATGGCTGTCACAGGGCGGTCAGGGCGTTATAGACGACTATAACGAAGCTTACAAGAACGACGACTCTGTAAACTAATCAAACAAATAATTAAAAAGAGCGCTTAGGCGCTCTTTTTTTTATAACAACGGAAAAACTTGGAATTTTTTTCGGAAAAAGATAAAAAAAGCTGTTTTTTTATTATCTTATGTTGTATAATAATAGTATAATTAAATAAAATTGTATACGAAACGGAGATGAAAAGGATGTCTGTAAACAAGGTAACGTTCACCGTAAACTCACGCCAATACACGGTTGTAGCCGATGAAAGCGTGGAATATCTTGAGCAGCTTTGCGCGCACATAAACGAGAAGGTGGAAAACGTACTGCGTGAAGGTCAAAACATCATGGGAGAAAGACCGATCGTGCTCGCGGCGCTCAATATTTGTGACGAATATTATAAAGAAATAGCCGCGGGTAAGGCGAATAAAAGTCAAATTAAAGAGCTTGAAGAGCAAAAGAAGCAGTTGAACCACAAATTGAGAGAGCTTGAAAAGGAGCTTGAAAAAGCCGAAAGCGACCAAATTTCAATAGACGAAACGGCTATGAAGGCTGAGGTTTCATCGGTGCACGAGGAGCTTGACGACGCGAACAACAAAATAAAATTCCTCGAGGGACACATCAAAACTCTCGAGAAAAAACTCGAGGAAGAAAAAACGAGATACGACATGCGCGAGCTTGAATTTCTCGACATGATAGACAAGGGCTGATGACAATGGAACTTTTAGCTCCGGCGGGCAGCGCCGCCGCACTGCGCGCCGCCGTGCAATCGGGCGCGGACGCGGTATATCTCGGCGGCGATATGTTCGGCGCGCGCCACAGCGCCGACAACTTCACTATTGACGAAATGAAGTCTTGGACGGATTACTGCCACTTGTACGGCGTTGACGTACACGTCACCGTGAACACGCTCATAAAAGAAAAAGAGCTTGACGAATTTGCCGACTATATATACCGCCTCGGCTCCGTCGGAGTTGACGCGATGATCGTACAGGACTTGGGAGCCGCCGAAATAATAAAAGAGATACTGCCGGACATGGCGCTTCACGCGAGCACTCAAATGACCGTCACGAGCATAGAGGGCGTGAAGTACTTGGAGGACAGGGGCTTTTCGCGCGTGGTACTTGCGCGCGAGCTTTCAAAACGTGAAATAGAATACATCTGCCGCCGCGCCAAAGCGGAAATCGAAGTATTTGTCCACGGCGCTATATGCATGTGCTACTCGGGACAGTGCTTGATGTCGAGCATTTTGGGCGGCAGAAGCGGCAACCGCGGCAGATGCGCCCAACCCTGCCGACTGCCGTACACGCTCACGGAACACGGCAAAAACGTCGGCAGCGGCTACATTTTAAGCCCCAAAGACATGGCGCTCATAAACCACCTGGACGAGCTTAAACGTATCGGCGTATCGTCACTCAAAATCGAGGGACGCTTAAAACGCGCGGAATACGTGTCAGCCGTAGTCGGCTTGTACAGAAAGTACCTCGACTGCGGCGGCACGGCGAGCCGACAGGACATGACGGAGCTTACCGACGCGTTTTCACGCTCCGGCTTCACCGACGGCTACTTTACCGGAAATCTCGGCAAGGACATGATGAGTCTTATATCGCCCGGTAACAGCAGCGCCAACAAATTTACCGACGCGGCGAAAAAACGCGCCGCCGAAAACGCAAATCTACGAAAAATCCCAATAACTGTTTCGGGGACACTAAAACGCGGCGAACCGCTGCAGGTGATATTTACCGACACGGACGGCTTTACCGTAAAACAAACGGGGACAGTAAACGCGGAGGACGCGGTAAAAACCGCGCTCACAGCCGACCGCCTCAAGGAACAGCTTTTAAAGCTCGGCGAAACACCGTTTGAATGTACCGACGCGGACGTATACGTCCAAGACGGCGTCACCGTACCGATAAAGGAAATAAACGCCGTAAGACGCGCCGCCTCCGAAAAACTTATACAAGCGCGTATCAAATCACGTCAAAGGGACAGTAAAATATACGCGCCGCACCCAAGAACAAGGGACACTAAAACCACCGTCAAGCCCGACGAAATTCTGCTGTGCGCCGAGGTTTCGGACGAGGAACAGCTTTGCGCCGCGATAAAGCACAAGCTTTCGCGAATATATGTGCCGGCGGACGTACTGGGGACACTAAAAGACAAGACGCTCCCCGACAGGGCGCGCAAAGAAAACATCGAAATAATCACCAAAGCGGCTGAAATTTTATGCGATGAGGACATAACGACGGACGGCGTGCTCGTATCGTCCGCTGCCGCGTCTTACAAGTACGCGGACAAAAAACTCTACGGCGATTTCAGACTGAACGTCTTAAATTCCGTGACAGCGAATATTTTTGACCGCTTTGAAACGGTCACGCTCTCGCCCGAGCTTAATATCGGCGAAATACGCGACACACTTTCCGCCGCGCGCGTCGGCGCGGAGCTTATCGCCTACGGACGCTTACCGCTTATGCTCACGCGCAACTGCCCCGTAAAAGCTATGGGCAAATGTCAAAAGGGCAAAAGAATTTACTCCCTCCGCGACAGGAAAAACGAGGTGTTTCCGATAATGTGCGCGACCGGCTGCCGCGCGAAAATACTCAATTCAAAACCGATTTACATGGCTGACAAGCTGACGGATTTGAAGAAATTAAAAATAAACAGTCTAAGATTGATATTTACTGTTGAAAATTTTTCACAATGTGATAAAATAATAGATGTATACAGACGCGCTCTTGACGGCGAAACCGTCGCCGCCATGCCGGCGGGCACATACACGCGCGGTCACTTTTACCGAGGAGCGCTGTAAAGGAATGTGATATAATGACGGAATTTATACTTGCCTCCGCGTCACCGCGCCGCAGAGAGCTTATGGAGCGCATGGGACTTACCTTCAAGGTACTCACACCCGACGCGGACGAAGCTTCGGTCGCGCGCGACATACCCGTAAAGCTCTACGTGCAGGAGCTTGCGCTGTTAAAGGCGGGCGCGGCGGCGAAAATGACGCTTAAAAACAAAAACGCGCTCATAATAGCCGCCGACACGATAGTTACGCTTGACGGCGTAATACTCGGCAAGCCCTCTGACGAGGACGACGCAAGACGAATGTTAAGAGCATTGGCGGGACGCAAGCACGAGGTTTACACCGGCTGCTGCGTCATGCGCATACGCGACGCGAAAACCGTATGCTTATCCGTGAGGACACAGGTAACGATGCGCCGCCTTACGGACGAAAAAATCGACAGATACATTTTGTCCGGCGAGCCTATGGACAAAGCCGGCGCGTACGGCATACAGGGACTCGGCTCCATGTTCATAGAAAAGATAGACGGCGACTACTTCAACGTGGTAGGACTTCCCGTGAGCGCGCTTGCGGACACTCTCGAACGGGAATTTGATATAGAAATTCTGTAAAAAGGAGAAAATACAATGGGGATATTATCAAAAGATATAGGAATAGATTTAGGCACAGCCAACACTCTCATATACGTGCGCGGCAGGGGCATAGTCGTGAGAGAACCGTCGGTCGTCGCCATTGACAAATACGAGGGCAAGGTGCTTGCCGTCGGCAACGAAGCAAACGAAATGATAGGCAGAACGCCGGAGAACATAGTCGCCGTACGCCCCATGAAGGACGGCGTTATCGCCGACTTCGACATTACGCAGGCTATGATACGCGCGTTTATCAAGGAAGCGAACGTAACCGGCATATTTAAGCCGAGAGTTGTGGTGTGCATACCGTCGGGCATAACCGAGGTTGAAAGACGCGCCGTTGAGGAAGCCGTTATACAGGCAGGTGCGAAAGCCGCGGCACTCATCGAGGAACCGATGGCAGCCGCTATGGGCGCGGGACTTCCCGTAAACGAAGCGGCGGGCAACATGGTTGTCGATATAGGCGGCGGCACCACGGAGGTAGCCGTAATATCACTCGGCGGAATCGTCGCGTCAAAGTCCATACGAATAGCCGGCAACGCGCTCGACAGCGCAATTATTAACTACTTAAAGAAAGAGCACCAAATCAACATAGGCGACAAGATGGCTGAGGAAATCAAAATTTCAATAGCGTCGGCTTACGAGGACGACGAGGAAGGCGTGTACGAGGTACGCGGACGCGACGTGTCCACGGGACTTCCCAAGACGGCGCAGATAAAGGAAAGCGAAATACGCGAGGCTATAAGCGAGAACGTGAGCGAAATGACCGAGGCTATTAAGCTTACGCTTGAAAACACGCCCCCGGAGCTTGCGGCGGACATTATGGAGAGAGGGATCGTCCTCACGGGCGGCGGCGCTCTTATAAAGGGACTGGACAAGCTTATAACCGAGGTCACGAAAATACCGACGCACGTCGCCGAGTACCCGCTTGACTGCGTCGTTGTCGGCACGGGCAGAGCTTTGGAAAACATCAAGGAACTTCTTGAAGCGGCAAAATAAAAGCAATTGAAAGGAATTAAAACATGTCATCGTTTTTCAGGAAAAAAGGAGTGCAGATCGCGGCGGCAGTGACTGCGGCTGTGCTTTTATTCGCCGCGATAGCGCATTTTTGCGGCGTAAATATAATATCGAGCGCTTTGCGCACGGTAATGTCGCCGTTCCAAAACGGCGTGGCGTATATAACGAACAAGGTCAAGGACACGACCGATTTTATACGCGAAATGAAAAGCTACAAAGAGGAAAACGAGCGTCTTATAACGGAGATAAACGAGCTTAAGCGTCAGAACAGGGACGTTACAAACTACCGCGAGGAAAACGAGCGCTTGCAGGAGATTTTAGATCTCAAAAGCTCAATGTCAAGCAATTACTCAACAGTCGCCGCGAAGGTGATAGCGTACTCGTCAAATAACGGTTACGACACGATACAGATAAACAAAGGCTCACTTGCCGGAGTGGCGGCGGGCAACGCCGTGATAACTCCCGACGGAGTTGTGGGCAAGGTGATAGAGGCTGCACCGACATGGTCGCTCGTTTCGACGATACTTAATCCCGATAACGCGATGGGCGTGAAAATATCGAGAACGGGCGACGTGGCTGTCGTGGAGGGCGATGACGAGTTTTACAAGCAAAACTACTGTAAAATGACGTTTGTCGATCGCGGCTCGAACCTCATAATCGGAGATTTGCTTGAAACTTCGGGTTCGGGCGGAGTGTACCCCGCCGGACTTCTTGTCGGCGCGATACGCGAGATAGACTCCGACGCTATGGGCAATTTAAATTACGCGACAATAGAGCCGCTGGTGGACTTCGGCAGACTGTACGAGGTAGTTGTCATAAACGGTATAAATTATTGAACGGAGAAAAAAAGTGAGAAATTTTAAAATATTTCTTTGGATATTCGCGGTACTGCTTATTCAAACGGTGATACTTGCCCAAGTAAGATTATTCGGCGCGATACCGTCGCTTGTGCTTGTGTACGCGGTATGCGTGATGATACTTGAGAACGAGTTTAAAAACGCGGTGACGGTAAGCATAATATGCGCGGCGGCGATGGGCGCGCTCGGCGGGCGCGGCTTCGTGCTGACGACGCTGTTTTACGTTTACGCCGCCATACTGATTTTTTCGCTGCGCGATAAGCCCGCATACATGGGAAATTTGCCGAAGGCGCTTTTTTGGACGTTTTTAACGTCCTTCGCAGCGGAGCTTATGTACTACGCCGCCGTCCGCTTTACTTTAAACGCGGACGTGATTTTCAGCGACGCGCTCCCGACAGCGCTTTTCAACACGGCAATGGCGCTTGCGGTATATCCGCTTTTGAAAATAACAATGTACAAGGAAGAGAAAAAGAAAAGGCTGCTTATAGTGTAAGGAGAATATGTATAAATGCCAAACAGTAAGGTAAGATTTATTGTACTGAAAGTATTAATAGTGTTTATGTTCGCCGCGGTCGTATGGAAGCTGTTTGACCTTCAGGTGATAAACGGAGAGCAGTACGACGCCGTCGCGAGCGACCGTCTTACAACGAACATAGTGGAAAAAGCACCGAGAGGCGAGATACTTGACCGTTACGGCACGCGTCTTGTTTCAAATAAAGTCGGTTATTCCGTCATAATACAGAAAACCGACATGAACGACGCGGAGTTTAACCACGTGTTAAGCGAGCTTGTGGGCATACTGTACGCGAACGGCTGCGAGTACTATGACGATTTACCCATATCCTTCGCGCCGTACACGTATAACTTTGAGGACGAAAACGCGGACGGCTCCGTCGAGGACGAAAGGACGGCGTGGTTTGAGCAAAACGACGATCACGATATAGACGTAACGCCCGAAATGGACGCGAACGCGGCAATGCTCGCGTTAAAGACGGAGTACGGAGTAAACCCCGCCTACAGCGAGGACGAGCAGCGTCGCATCGTCGGCATACGCTACGCGGCGCAGATAAGCGGTCTTTCGAGCACGACTATGTTCACCCTTGCGGACGATATATCGGTCGAGGCTGTGACGCAGATAAAGGAGCGTCAGGACGAGCTTCGCGGCATAGCCGTCATAAACGACTACGTCCGCCAATACGACATGCCCGGACTTGCGACGCATCTTTTGGGCAGAGTCGGCAGGATAGACCAAAAGGAATACGAGCGCAACAAAGACCTTGGCTACGGCTATAACGACATAATCGGCAAAGAGGGCATCGAGCAGTGGGGCGAGCAGTACTTGCGCGGCACGGACGGCACGACCGGCACCACGAAATCCATAAACGGCAAGGATGTGACCGTTCTCGAGGACATAGATCCCGTACCCGGCGATTACCTCGTGCTCACGATCGACGCAGACCTGCAGAGGGTAGTCGAGGACTCCCTTGCAAAAACCATAACGAACATACGCAATTCAAGCGGCGTAAAACCCAAGGACGGCGCGGACTGTAACGCGGGCGCGGCTGTCGTCATAGACGTAAAAACGGGCGACGCGCTTGCGATGGCTTCGTACCCGACATACGATATGACGCGCTACTACGACGATTACAACGAGCTTATCCAAAACGACGCGAAACCCATGTGGGACAGGACCGTAAACGGTCTTTACAGCCCGGGCTCGACGTTTAAGCCGCTTGTCGCGATAGCGGCGCTTGAAACCGGCAACCTCGGTCTTAACGAAACTATAGTCGATGAGGGCGTGTACAAGGCGTACAAGGACTACCAGCCCGCCTGCTGGATATGGAACGAGTACAAGCTCACGCACGGCAGACAAAACGTCACCGCCGCGCTTGAGAACTCGTGCAACTACTTCTTCTACGAGGTCGGCAGACGCTTGGGAATAAACACGCTCGACAAGTACGCGGCGATGTTCGGCTTGGGCGAGGACACGGGCATAGAGCTTTCGGAGGAGTCGGGACACATGGCAAGCCCCGAGTACAAAAAACAGGTCGAAAGCAACATCACGAGCCAAGACTGGTACGACGGCGACACGCTTCAGGCGGCTATCGGACAGTCGTACAGCCTCTTCACGCCGGTTCAGCTTGCGAACTACGCCGCCACGATTGCGAACGGCGGCACGCACTACAAGGTAAACCTTGTAAAGAGCGTGCGCTCATCGGTGGACGGAAGCATAGTCAAGGAGTTTAACCCCGAGGTCATTGAAAATATAAACATGGACGAGGACGTTTTAAACTCCGTAAAGCAAGGCATGAAGAAGGTTGTGGACGAAGGAAGCGCGGCGGAGGCGTTTGCGAACTACGGCATACAGGTCGGCGGTAAAACGGGTACGGCGCAGGTCGGCGACGGCTCCAACAACGCGGTCTTTATCGCGTACGCACCGTTTGAAAACCCGCAGATAGCCGTTTCCGTGGTACTTGAGCACGGCGTAAGAGGCACGAACGCGGCACAGGTAGCGAGAGATATTTTCGACGCGTACTTTAACCTTAGCGCGACTCCCGCCCCGACCGCCGAGGCGACTCCCGCGCCCACGAGCGACGGACTTCTCAGATAACGATAAATATACGAAAAAGAGGTGTTTGTATTGGAAAAGGAAATTATAAAGCTTAAGGGAACGATAGACGGAGTTAAGATCTATCTTGATGCCGACTGCTCCGTTTCCGATATAACCGCCTCTCTCTACGAAAAATTACGCCAATTTCGCAGCTTTTTCGGCGACGGTCACTGCAACATTTACTTCGTCGGACGCGAGCTTACCGCGAGCGACAAAATGCGCCTCGAAGCGATCGTATCCGCCATGCTGCCGGAGAGCGCGATCAATTACGGCGAGCGTAAGCGTGTAAAGAACGACGACTACAAGGAACGCACGCTGAAGCTTCCGGAGGACCTTGCCGCGTTTGAGAAAACCGACACGAACGACGGCGACAAGCCGTTTGAAAAAATAAAAGAGGTCGTGACGACGAACTTCAAATCGAGCCGCGCACGCTTTTACGAGGGCACTGTACGCGGCGGCAAAACGCTCGAGTCCGACGGACACCTTGTGCTCGTCGGCGACGTTGAGGAGGGCGCGCGCATAGCCGCCGTGGGCAACGTGATAGTACTCGGCAGCGTAAACGGCGCGGTCGAAGCCGGTTGCATGGGAAACGACAGCGCGTATATAATCGCGTTACGCTTTTCACCGTCCGAAATACGCATAGCGAAAACGCGCCGCGGCTTTAACAGGGACGATTTTGCCGAAACGGGCGCAAAAAAGGCATTTTTAATAAATAATGACGTTTATATTGAGGATTTTTCGTACTAAATATAGACAAAATAAAAACAATATGATATACTAAAAGCGGTATTGAGAGGAAATTAGCATGGGAAAAATCATCGTAATCGCGTCCGGAAAAGGCGGCACGGGCAAGACCACAGCCACCGCGAACATAGGAGCAGCGCTGGCTTCGCGGGGCAAGCTGACGGCTGTTGTGGACATGGACATGGGGCTTAGAAACCTTGACATAGTCCTCGGACTCGAAAGCAGCATAGTCTACGACATATCCGACGTTATCGAAGGCACCTGCACGCTTGACGAGGCACTTATAAAGGATACGCGTTACGAGAATTTGTACTTTATGCCTTCACCGCAGACACGCGGCGCAGTCACGTTTGACGGCGACGCGGTAGAGAAGGTGTGGAAGCAGCTTGCGTCACGGTTTGAGTACTGCCTCGTGGACGCGCCCGCCGGTCTTGACGGAGGATTTTTGTACGCGTCACTGTGCGCGGACAGCGCAATAATTGTCACGGTACCGTTTTTAACGGCGCTTCGCGACGCGGACAGAACCGTTTCCGTTTTAGAGGACATGGGCATATCCGACATACGCGTCGTGATAAACTACGTAAGAGCCGACATGATAAATCGGGGAATAATGATGAACATGGACGACTGTGTGGATATGCTTCAAATTCCCGTACTGGGCATCGTCCCCGACGACGAGGAGCTTGTGCTTTCTTTCCTCGAGAGAGAATTGGCAATATCAAACGAACGCTCGATAGCGGGCAAGGCATTTTCAAACATCGCCGCGCGCATACTCGGCGAGGAGGTACCCGTTATCGATTTCGACGTAAAGGAAGGACTGTTAAAAAAAATCGGAAGGATTTTCGGCAAACATTGAAAGGGAGGTATTTTGAATGAACATCGCACTGATAGCACATGATAAGAAGAAAGAACTAATGATTCAGTTTTGCATCGCGTATTCGGGTGTGCTTTCAAGACATTCGTTATATGCAACCGGTACGACAGGTAAGATGATTATTGAAAATACCGGACTTAACGTGTACAGATTTTTATCGGGACCGCAGGGCGGCGACCAGCAGATAGGCGCGAGGATAGCGTACAATGAGATCGACCTTGTGCTGTTTTTCCGCGATCCGCTGAACGCGGAGAATTACGAGCCCGACGTATTTTCGCTTTTGAGGCTTTGCGATATGCAGAACATTCCCATCGCGACGAACAGCGCGACCGCCGAGGTGCTTATCCACGGACTTGAGCGCGGCGACCTCGATTGGCGCGACATAGTAAATCCAAAAAATTAAACAAAACGCTCCCTCGGGAGCGTTTTTTGTATGCGCGAACCTTCTTCGCTCTCTCCGTAGGGGACGGCGCCCTTGCTACGGCGTTTGTTGCTTCGCAACACGCCTACAACACTTGCGTGTTGTTCACCTTGCATGGCGTTTGTTGCCCGCCCTAAGGCTCCCCTAATAGGGGAGCTGTCACGCGAAGCGTGACTGAGGGGTTTAAACGGGGGTGTCCACGAGGGGGCAACGCCCCCTCTGGTCGTTTCAAGGGGGTGATTCCTAAGAGGGGGGCAACGAAATCCCCCCTCTTAGGGTTTTTGGTTCTTTTTTCAAAAAGAACACCCTTCCGCCCATCTCAGATGTGCCAACGGTAATGGTATCACCATTTTCGGGTTATTCAAAATCGCACAACGGCGGGCTGTGGTGAACGACGCTTTAGCGTCGTAGGCATAGAGCTATGCTCGTATGCCGTAGCAAAAGCAGCCCGCCCTACAACACGTGATTTATAAAATCCACCGTAGGGGCGACCCTTGCGCCCGCCATTAGGCCCCCTTGTCAAAGGGGGCTGTCACGCGCAGCGTGACTGGGGGATTCTCTCCCCAAATTTAATCCCCTCAAAATTCACATAACTGTTGAAAATTAGCAAATGATATAGTATAATATATACGTGAAACTATTGTCCTGCGAGGTGTAATATATGACTGATACCGTTTCGATCGTAAAATGCGAAAATTATTCCGACGCACAAAATGCGGTGAAAAAAGCCGTAGACCTTATCGGCGGTATCGGTCGGTTCGTGAAAAAGGGCGACAGGGTGCTTATCAAACCCAACCTCGTGTCGCGGAAAAATCCCGACGAGGCGGTCACAACGCACCCCGATATTCTCCGTGCGGTTATAGAACTCGTCGAGGAAGCGGGCGGCAAGGTGACCGTCGCGGAAAGCCCCGGCGGACCGTATAACACTGCGGTATTAAAAAGCGTGTACTCCGCCTGCGGTGTTGACAAAGCCGCAGAGGGCACGGGCGCGGTACTGAATTACGACACGTCGTTTACCGAGGTGCATTTTCCCGAGGGCAGGACGATAAAACAAATACCGATTATAAATCCCGCGCTTGAGGCGGACGTTATAATTTCGCTGCCGAAGCTCAAAACGCACGCTATGACGAGCTACACGGGCGCGGTAAAAAATCTGTTCGGCGTAATCCCCGGCACGCACAAGGCGGAGCTGCATTTCAGGCTCGACGACCGCCGCGCATTCTGTTCCATGCTCGTGGATTTGTGCGAATGCGTCAAGCCGACGCTCAGCATAATGGACGCGGTTTGGGGCATGGAGGGCAACGGGCCGACCGCAGGACAGAGCCGCCATATAGGATTGGTAATGGCGTCCGCGAACGCGTACGCGCTTGACAAAACTGCCTGTGAGCTTATAGGCTACGCGCCCGACGAGGTTGACACGGTAAGAGAGTCGATCGAGCGCGGACTTACGGGCGAGGTCAAAACGGTCGGCGAACCGTTCGAGCCGCTTATTATGCGGGATTTCGTAAAGCCGGAGAGCCACTTTAACCTTTTAAGGCTGTTGTCGCTGCCGCCCGCGGTAAACGCGTGGGCGAAAAACGCTCTCGCGTCACGTCCGAAAATTGATTACAAAACGTGCGTAAGGTGCGGCGCGTGCGCAAACTGCTGTCCGCCGAAGGCGATAAGCATGGCCGGAGGCAAGCCCGTTATAGATAAAAAGAAGTGCATAAAATGTTTCTGCTGTCAGGAGCTTTGCCCGCAGAGGGCGGTGGGGATAAAACGTCCGCTGCTTAACAGATTTATGCTGAAATTTCTGAAGTAAAGGATGGTATTGCTTGTTTAACATAGTATTGGTAGAGCCGCGTATTCCGCAGAATACCGGCAACATAGCGCGTACCTGCGCGGCGACGGGGTGCGGCTTGCATATAGTCCGCCCGACGGCGTTTCAAATCACGGACAAGAATTTGAAGCGCGCGGGGCTTGACTACTGGCATTTACTGAATGTCAAGTATTACGATAATTTGGTTGACTTTTTTGAAAAGACTGAGGGTGCGCGTTACTTCTACGCGACCACTAAAGCTCCGCACACATACGTTGACGTGGAGTACAAGGACAACGACTACCTGATGTTCGGGCGCGAGGACGCGGGACTTCCCGAGGAACTTCTCCACGAGCATGAGGAGCGCTGCATAAGAATACCGATGATACCCGATGCGCGCAGCCTGAATTTGTCAAACTCCGTCGCGGTGATCGTGTACGAGGCGTTAAGGCAGCAGGGGTTTGATAATTTGAAAAAATTGGGACAGTTAACGAAATTTACATGGTAACGTAGGGGCGGTCATCGTCCGCCCGCATAACGCGAACGCCGTAGGGGCGACCCTCGCGGTCGCCCGATGTAGATACATAAAAGGAAGGAGATACCCCATGAGCGATATAAAAATTATAGTCGACACCGGTTCGGACATACCCGACGAGGCGCTTGAAAAGTACAACATCGGCATTATCCCGTTCATAACGCTGTTCGGCGAAGAGCAATACGTCCAGCGCCGCGACATAACGAACGAGCAATTTCTCGACATGCAGGACCGGTTCGACGGCGTTCCGCGCAGCTCACAAACGCCGTACGCGGATATGTACGACTATCTTAAAAAAGCGACCGACGAGCACGAGAGCGTGATATACTTCACACTGTCGAGCGCGGCAAGCGGACAGTACAACACCGCGTGTCTTGTGAGAGAGGAAATAATGGAGGAAAACCCGAAAGCTGATCTGCATATTTTCGACTCGTACAAATTCTCGCTCTACATAGCGCAGACGGCGGTACACGCGGCTCAAATGGCTGCGGAGGGGAAAAGCGTCGATGAAATCATAAAGGATTGTGAGCAGTATATAGTTTCGTGGCGGTGCTACCTTCTCGTCGACACGCTCGAATACTTGCAAAAGGGCGGCAGACTGTCAAAAACCGCCGCGTTTGTCGGCACACTTCTCGACATCAAGCCGATACTCACGATAGAAAACGGACTTGTGGAAAGTCTTGACAAGCTCCGCGGCAAGAAAAAGCTGATACATAAGCTCGTCGAAAAGATAAAAGAGGACGAGGACGTTGATTTTGAAAATCCCGAATTTCTGATAGTGGAGTCGGACAAAAATAAGTACGACGAGGCTATGGAAGTATTAAAGGACGAATTTGGCGAGGACGTAAAAATAACGATGCACGGCGAGTTCAGCCCGCTTATCGCAACTCATGTCGGTCGCGGCGCACTTGCAATCATCCCGCGCATAAAAAGCGGATTTAAGTATAAGGAAAGAATGGAGTGACAACTATGTCAATAAAATCAACCGTAATTATACAAAAGGAAGAAAACTGGTATGTGGCGACGGCGATAGAATCGGGCGTTGCGTCGCAGGGAAAAACCATAGATGAAGCGCTTGCAAATCTTTCGGAGGCGCTGGAACTGTATTATGAGGACATTGCTGCATAAAAACATATAATTGAAAGGGGAAAACAACATGAAATACATTGTAATTTTAGGCGACGGTATGGCGGACTATCCGGTGGACTACTTTGACGGAAAGACGATTCTCGAAGTCGCCGACAAACCCACCATGGACTACATGGCGCGAAAAGGCGAACTGGGCATCGTAAAAACCGTACAGGACGGCATGAAACCCGGTTCGGACGTGGCTAATCTGTCGGTCATGGGCTACGACACAAAGAAAAGCTACAGCGGACGCTCACCTCTCGAAGCCGCGTCTATCGGCGTTGAGATGAAGGACGACGACGTTACTTTCCGCACTAATCTTGTAACGCTTTCCGACGAGGAAAACTACGAGGACAAAACCATGCTCGACTATTCCTCCGGCGAGATAACGACCGCCGAAGCGTCTGAACTTATGAAAGCCGTCGCGGCACAGCTTAACACCGACAAAATAAAATTCTACCCCGGTATCAGCTACCGGCACCTGTGCGTATGGAACGGCGGCTCGACGAACGTGGACTTAACTCCGCCGCACGACATTTCCGACAGAAAAATCAAAGACTATCTCCCGAAGGGCGACGGCGCGGAAACTTTTCTTGACATGATGAAAAAGAGCGTGGACATTTTAAAGGATCACCCCGTAAACAAGGCACGCATCGCGGCGGGCAAAAACCCCGCGACCTCGATATGGCCATGGGGAGAGGGCACGAAGCCGCAGCTTGACAACTTCGAGGGAAAATTCGGTCTTAAGGGCAGCGTAATTTCCGCCGTTGACCTGATCAAAGGCATAGCAAAATGCGCCGGCATGAACTCAATAGACGTTGAGGGCGCTACCGGCAACTGTGAAACCAACTGGGACGGCAAAGCGCGCGCCGCGCTTGACGCGCTGCTTTCCGGCAGCGACTTTGTATACATCCACATGGAAGCACCCGACGAAATGGGACATCAGGGACTTCCCGAAAAGAAGAAGTACGCTGTTGAAACGATAGACAAAAAGGTAGTAAAATTCTTAAAAGACGAGCTTGAAAAACGCGGCATCGACTACCGAATGATGATTTTACCCGACCACCCCACGCCGATCAAGCTCAAAACCCACGTATCGGATCCCGTGCCGTATATAATCTACGACAGCACGAAGGAAACCGACGACAACGCGTCCCTTTCGTACACGGAAAACGACGCGAAAAAGACGGGCGTTTACATTGAAAAAGGCTACACGCTTATGAACAGATTTTTGGAGAAGTAACGCTCGCCGACCTACAAAGGGGATCATTGTATGAAAATCAAGAAAAGCTGGATAAAACTATTGATCTTCGCGGTTTTGCTTGCCGCGGCGATAGCCATAGTATATTTTTTCCTGCCGACGATACTGAAGGCACTGGGATTTTTAATAGAGCTGGCGCTGCCGTTCCTACTCGGCTACCTGTTTTCGATGGCTGTCAATCCTCTCGCGGACTTTCTGCAAAAAAAGCTGAAAATACCGCGCGGACTTTCGGCGATACTCGTAATAGTACTGATAATAGGCATACTTGGCGGCATACTGAGCTTCGTCATATGGAAAATAATCGACGAGGTACGCATGCTTTACGTGCAGTTCCCGTCCATTTACGCGAGTATGCGTGAAAGCATGCACGCCATCGGCACGAAATGGTCGGTACTGTACGACAACCTTCCCGCCAACGTGCAGCAGACGCTCACGGCGATAGGCGACGGCATATCCGCAAAAGCATCGGAGATGATAAACTCCGTATCCGAACCTGTCGTAGACAACGCCGGGAACTTTGCGAAGGCGCTGCCGAGCGTATTTATAGCGATCATAGTATTCATACTGTCGTCGTACTTCATGGTAACCGACAACAAGCTCGTGAGCCGCACGGTACACAGCATGATACCGTCCAAATTCACGGAACGTCTTACCGTGGTAAAAAGTGAGCTGAAAAAGTACATGGGCGGCTACATCAGGGCGCAGGTAATACTCATGTTCATCGCGTTTCTCATAATATTCGCGGGACTGAGTCTTATTGGCGCAAATTACGCGCTGCTCATCGCACTTTTGATTGCCATACTGGACGCGCTGCCGTTCTTCGGAAGCGGGTTCGTGCTGTGGCCATGGTCTATCGTTGCGTTTCTTAACGGCAACATAAAGACGGGCATAGGGCTTATAATAATATACGTCGCCGTACTTGTCGTGCGCCGTATCACCGAGCCGAAGCTCGTAAGCACGGGCATGGGCATACATTCGCTTCTGACGCTGATGTCGATGTACGTCGGATACAAAACTCTGAGCCTTGGCGGTCTTATACTTGGACCTATCATACTCATGCTCATAATAAGCTTTTACAAGGCGGGCATATTCGACGCGCCTATACGCGCGCTGAAAACGGCTCTTGACTTTATCAAAAAACAGTTTGTCATGTTTAAAGCTTTTTTAAAAAATTTGATGGAGAGTGACTGGAATGAATAAAGAAAAATACTACATTACAACGGCGATAGCGTACACGTCGAAAAAGCCGCACATCGGCAACACTTACGAGATAATCCTCACCGACGCGATAGCGCGCTTTAACCGTTTTCTCGGCAAGGACGTATTCTTTTTGACGGGCACCGACGAGCACGGTCAAAAGATACAGGAAATCGCCGAGGCGGAGGGCATAACGCCCAAGGAGCACGTCGATAAAATAGCGGGCGAGATACGTGAGATCGCCGACATGCTCAACATAAGCTACGACAAATTTATCCGCACCACCGACGATTACCACGTCAAAGCCGTTCAACAGATTTTTAAAAAGCTTTACGACCGTGGCGACATATACAAGTCTGAGTACGAGGGCTGGTACTGCACGCCGTGCGAGAGCTTTTGGACGGAAACGCAGCTCGTTGACGGCAAATGCCCCGATTGCGGACGCGAGGTAAAGAAGGCGAAGGAGGAGGCGTACTTCTTCAAGATGAGCAAGTACCAAGACAAGCTCATGGAGTACATCGAAACGCATCCCGAATTTATTCAGCCCGAATCGCGCAAAAACGAAATGGTAAACAACTTCCTAAAGCCGGGACTTCAGGACTTGTGCGTGTCGCGCACAAGCTTCTCATGGGGCATACCCGTGGAATTTGATACGGGACACGTCGTGTACGTGTGGATAGACGCGCTCTCAAACTACATCACCGCCCTTGGCTACACGCCCGACGAAAAAGGCGAGCTTTACAAAAAATACTGGCCTGCCGACGTGCATATCATAGGCAAGGACATCTTGCGCTTCCACACGATTTACTGGCCCATAATGCTCATGGCTCTCGGCGAGCCGCTTCCCAAACAGGTATTCGGTCACCCGTGGATGCTCGTGGGCGACGAAAAGATGAGCAAGTCGCGCGGCAACGTGATATACGCCGAAGACCTTGTAAAGCACTTCGGCGTTGACGCGGTGCGCTACTATTCGCTCCACGAAATGCCGTTCGCGCAGGACGGAACGATCACATACGAGGTATTTATAAGCCGCTTTAACAGCGACCTTGCGAACACTCTCGGCAACCTCGTGAACCGTACCGTCGCGATGATAAATAAATATTTTGACGGCGTAATACAGTCGGGCGATGCGGCAGGCGAGTTTGATGACGACTTAAAGGCTGTCGCCGCGGGCGCGCTTGCCAAAATCAAGAAGAAAATGGAAACGCTGCACGTTGCGGACAGCATGGACGAAATCTGGAAAGTCGTTGACAGAGCGAACAAATATATCGATGAAACGATGCCGTGGGCGCTTGCGAAGGACGAGGGTCAACAAGCGCGCCTTGGCACGGTTCTCTATAACCTCATAGAAACGATAAGAATTATAGCCTCACTTTTAAGTCCGTACATGCCCGAAACGGCTGAAAAAATCGCGGAACAGATAAACGCGTCCGATTTAACAGCCGATAGCGCAGACAAATTCGGCGTTACGAAAGAGGGAACGAAGGTGGGAACGCCCGTTCCGCTGTTCGCGCGAATAGACGCGGAAAAGAAGCTTGCCGAGCTTGAGGAGGAACTGTCGGCGGACGCGGAGGAAGAGAAGATAGAAATAGAGCCTTACGCCGACTACATCGAATTTGAAGAATTTGAAAAGCTTGACATACGCGTCGGCAAGGTCATTGAATGTGAAAAAGTACCAAAATCCTCGAAGCTCCTGCGCTTTACCTTGCAGGTCGGCAGCGACACGCGCCAAATACTTTCGGGCATTTCAAAATACCACGCGCCCGAGGAGCTTATCGGCAAAAATGTGCTGTTCGTCGCGAACTTAAAGCCGAGAAAGATAATGGGACTTGAATCCTGCGGTATGATTTTATCCGCCGAATACGGCGATGAACTGACCGCCCTGACCACCCTGAAGGACATTCAAAGCGGCGCGAAGGTAGTATAATTAAGGAGGAAAACAAAATGGGAAAGCTATTCGGTACAGACGGCATAAGGGGAATTGCCAATAAAGACCTTACCGCGGAACTTGCCTTCAACACCGGACGAAGCGGCGCGTACGTGCTCACGAAGCACAGCACCGGTCACCGCCCGCGCATACTCATAGGCAAGGACACGAGAAAATCGGGCGACATGCTCGAGGCGGCGCTCACGGCGGGACTTTGCTCTATGGGCGCGAAGGTAATACCACTCGGCGTAGTACCCACGCCCGCCGTAGCGTACCTGACGCGTCTTTACAAGGCTGACGCGGGCGTTGTGATAAGCGCGTCGCATAACCCTTGCGAGTACAACGGCATAAAATTTTTCAATCAGGACGGCTACAAACTGAGCGACGCGATCGAAAACGAAATAGAAAGCTACATCACCGGCGAAAAAACCATAGACGACCTGCCCACCCACGGCAAAGTCGGCTACGTCAGCGCGAACCATAACGCCGTCGAGGACTACGTCGCGTTCGCGGTATCGACGATAGACTGCCGCCTTGACGGCATGAAAATAGCGATAGACTGCGCGAACGGCGCGGCATACGAAACGGCGTTCAAGGCGCTGAACAAGCTCGGCGCGAACGTCGAAGCGATACACAACACGCCCGACGGCGTGAACATAAACTACAAATGCGGCTCGACGCACATGGAGAGCCTTAAAGCATACGTCACGTCGATAGGCGCGGACGTGGGACTGGCGTTTGACGGCGACGCGGACAGACTGCTCGCCGTTGACGAAAAGGGAAACCTCATTGACGGCGACCAAATCATGGCTGCCTGCGCGAAATTTATGCGCGACAACGGACAGCTAAAGCAAAACACACTCGTCGCCACCGTCATGAGCAACCTCGGACTTTTTATCGCGGGCGAAAAGCTTGGCATAAACATAACCCGCACCAACGTCGGCGACCGCTACGTGCTCGAGGAAATGCTTAAAAACGGCTACAACATCGGCGGCGAACAGTCGGGACACATAATCTTCCTCGACCACAACACCACCGGCGACGGACTTGTGAGCGCGCTGCAATTTTTGGCTGTACTCAAAAAGACGGGACTTCGCGCCTCCGAGGCGGCGGGCATAGTAAAAGTAATGCCTCAGGTACTCAAAAACGCGACTGTAAAACTCGAGTACAAGGACAAATACATGGAAAACGACGAAATAGCCTCCGCCTGCAAAGCCCTTGAGGACGAGTTTGCGGGCGAGGGCAGAGTACTTATCCGCCCGTCGGGAACGGAACCGCTTGTACGCGTAATGATAGAGGGCAAGGACGTTGAGTACATAACGAAAAAAGCCGAGGAACTTGCGGCTCTTATAGAAAGAATTTTAGGATAGGTGATAATTATGACTAAACTGATTTCCGTTTTACTTGCCGCCGTACTTTCAATGACGGCGGGCGCGGTGACGGATCCGCAGCCCGACGGCGACGCGGACAATGCGCTCCGCGGAAAAAGCATAGCCTTCATAGGCGACAGCATAAGCTACGGCACAAATTACCACGGCGGCTACGGCAAGCTCATAGGCGACCTGTACGGCATGGACGTTACCAACCCGAGCGCGGGCGGCTCGACTCTTGCGCGCAATGTCAAGTGGACTGCCGACACGGACGGAGTACGTCCCTGCATAATCGACATGACCGACAAACTCACTGACGAGTACGACTATATAATCATCGAAGGCGGCATAAACGACTTTTGGAACCACGCGCCTTTGGGAGAGCTCACGGAGGGCTTTGACGGCGACTTTGACGAAACGACCACAGCCGGCGCACTCGAGAGCATTTTCTCACGCGTAAAGACCGCGCACCCCGAGAGCAAAACGGGCTTCGTGATCATCCACGATCCCTTCACCTACGACGCTGAGGAAGCCTTTGAACCCTACTACGAGCTGATAAAAGCATCGTGCGACAAATGGGGCGTGCCGTACCTCGACCTGTACGAGAAAAACAACAAAGAAACAGGCGTGAACGTGCGCGACGCGGAGCAAAAGGAAAAATATTTCAGCGCGACCGACCGCCCCGAGGGCGACGGCACGCACCCAAACGAGGCGGGCTACATGGAAATTTACGTAACGCCCATGGTACCATGGCTTATATCAATGTAAGGATGTGAAAATATGAAAGACAGTGAAATGAAAGACTTAATTTCAGACGGCGCGAAGCGCCTCGGAATACAACTTGACGACGCGCGCGCGCAGACTCTCACGGAGTACGCGAGGCTGTTGCAAAAATGGAACGAAAAAATGAATCTCACCGCGATAACGGACGATCGGGACATAGTGACGAAGCACTTTCTCGACAGCCTCACGCCGCTGTGCACGGGCTACGTCAAGGGCAAGGTCATAGACGTGGGCACGGGCGCGGGCTTCCCGGGACTTGTGCTCAAGATAGCCAAACCCGAGATCGAAATTTCGCTTCTTGACAGCCTTCAAAAGCGCATCGATTTCCTCGGCGAGGTATGCAGCACGATCGACATAGACGAGGTAGACCTTCTCCGTGACCGCGCGGAATTTTTTGGCAGACTTTCCGATTACCGCAATAAGTTCGACACGGTCGTATCGAGGGCGGTAGCGAATCTCGCGCTGCTTTGCGAATGGTGCATGCCGTTTTTGAAACTTGGCGGACACTTCCTCGCGCTCAAGGGACCGAGCGCCGACGAGGAAATAAAGGAAGCACGCCGCGCGATAAACGTGCTCGGCGGCAAACTTGTTGACGTATACGACGCGGACATTCCGTTCACCGACCTCACGCACAAGATAGTCGTGATAAAAAAAGTAGGACAAACTCCGTTCAAATACCCGAGAAAAACCGCCATAGCGACAAAAAATCCTATCAGAACGTGTTACAAATCATCGAAATAAAAAAATACTGTCAAAGCCTGTAAAAATAAGGCGCATGAAAATGCTTGCCAACAGGGGAAAATATGTTATAATAGTAAATGTAAGGCAGATAAGTATCAGAATGGTACATTTCAAACAGGGTTTCCCCAAGGCCCTGTCTACCCCCAAAATTGTCTTACACCTTCCACCACCGAGGGTAAATGGCGATAATGTAATAACATCATGTGTATTCAGCCGTGTAAATTACATTATCGCTGCTTACTCTTTTTAAATGGACGGATTTAACCTCACATGAATTATCCCTTTACAGGAGAAGCACGATGATAAACATATTGAAGAACAGGACGCAGCATGACAAGGCGAAAGTAGTATCGCTGCCGCTTTATATGATAGCGCCGAACCCGAACCAGCCGCGCAAGTATTTTGACAGCGCCGCGATGGAGGAGCTTAGGAACTCGATAATCGAGTACGGACTTTTGCAGCCGATAACCGTCCGCCGCAGCGGCGCGGAGTACGAGCTTGTCGCGGGTGAAAGGCGTTTCCGCGCCGCGCAGATGGCGGGACTTGAGGAAATACCCGCGATAATAATCGACGCTGACAATGACAAGTCCGCGATACTGGCGCTTTTGGAGAATTTGCAAAGAGAGGATTTATCTTTTTTCGAGATAGCCGAAAGCTATAAAAACCTTATACGCGAGCAGGGACTGACGCAGACGGAGCTTGCGTCGCGCGTTGGGAAGAGTCAAGCGTCGGTGGCGAACAAAATGCGTCTTTTGCGTCTGCCGCCGCTTGTGAAGAAGCTCATACGCGACTATGATTTGACCGAGCGCCACGCCCGCGCGCTTTTGCTTCTTCCCGACGAGGAAAAGCAGTTCGAGGCGGTAAAAATAGTATGCCGCGACAACTTAAATGTCACTCAGACCGAGCAGCTTGTCCGCGCGATGAACACCCGCCGCCAAAAACCGATAGACGAGCTGCGCGTAACGAAGAAAAACGACGTAAAGGTATTCCGCAACACCGTCACAAAGGCTGTCGATATGATGAAAAAAAGCGGTATCGACGCCGACATGGAAGAAAACTCCTTCGACTGGGGTATGGAATACATAATAAGAGTAAAAAAATAAATTTGAACCCCCTCTATAAAGCCTCCCCTTCGCTACAGCATTTGCCTTCCCCTTGAGGGGAAGGGGGATATGTTATCATCTCAAGTGCAACAGAAATAAGTAGACAACATAGCAACTTTT
>CANPXG010000027.1 GCA_947585795.1 uncultured Clostridia bacterium | reverse complement strand
CTGACAGAAAACAAAGCGTCGTTGACAAGGTAAACGACATTGACTTCAGCGAGCTTGACGACCTCTCAAAATCGATAGACGACATGGCGAACAACACGGACCGCTTCCTCGAGGACGCTCAAAATGACTTGGGCGACACAGCGGACACGATAACCGAGCCGTTTGAACAGATGAACGACATGCTCCACGACGTACAGGACGATGTAAATAAAACGAAGGACAAGGCGGACAAATTAAAGGACGATTTAAACTCACTCGTGGACGATCTGCCCACGCCGCATCCGCTGCCCACCTTACGCCCGCTTCCCACACCCGCCGCGCGCGCCGCCGAGGTACCGTATTCGGACGAATACGCATACGACACGGCGAAAACGGGCTTGGACGCGTTTTTGGACGAATTAATATCGAGCATATTCACCACCGCCGAAGCGGCTGAAACGGAACGCAGCGCGCTTAAGGAAATAATCGACACCGACGCGATAAAGGAAGCTATGAAAAGCATGGTCAGCGTTGACGTTTCACTTGCCCGCACGATAGCCGGCGAGGAGGCGGATACCGCGCTCGTGAAATACTGCTTAAACTCCGGCGATGTGAGCGCGGGAGAAAATGTAGGCGGCATAGCGGGAAGCATAGGCGTAGAATCCTTGCTCCAAGAGGGCGAGAGCTTGAAGCTGCCCGACGGAAAACCGCTTATGGCTGACATGGCGGCAAAGGCTGTCATAGACAGCTCGGTAAACGGCGGCAAAATCACAGCGAAAAACAGTCGGGCGGGCGGCATAGCCGGCGACGCAAGCCTCGGTATCATAAAGAACTCTCTCGGCTGCGGCGACGTAAAGAGTGAAAACGGCGGCTACATCGGCTGTATCGGCGGCGACACGCGCGCGTCGATTTTGTACAGTATCGGCATATCGAGGCTGAACGGTAAAAACAACGTCGGCGGCATAGCGGGAACGGCGGATAACATAGAATACTGCTACGCGCTCCCGCTTATAAACGAGGACGCGCAGAAAAAGGGATACATAGCCGCGGCGGTAAACAACGCCGCGCGAAACAACTACTTTATCGACGAGGGCGTCGGCGGAATAGACGGCGCGAGCGAGAAGGATAAGGCGGAGGCGGTGCAGCCGACGAATATGATAGGTATGGGCGAAATGCCTGTCGGAATGCCGAATTTGGGCACGGAAAACTGGTTCATGGAGAAGGGCGACAAATACCTGCCGCAGATACAGGCACTCGCGGGCAACGAGGCAAGCGGCGCGATGAAGCAGAAAATAGCCGAAGCGTCGAAGGCGGCTGCTCTGTTCCGTTTCACGGTCACCTTTGAAGCGGACGACAGGGAGCTGGCAAGGTTTACGAAGGAGTACGGCGAGAAGCTTGCGGCAACGGAAATACCGGACCTTCCGAAAAAGGACGGAAGCTATCCCGAATGGGACAACGATCCGACAAAACCGATTTTAAGGAACACCGTTTTCACGGTGCAATATACCGATGCAGTAACGACGATCGCGTCGGAGGGCAGCCCGTCGCTCGTGCTAATTGAGGGCAATTTCAGCGACGAAACGAAGGTAAGCGCGTCGGAAACGACGTTTGACGCGAACTTCGGAAGCGAATATGAGATAGTGGGGGAGTACGAATTTTCCGTAACTCCGGAGGAGGACGTAAAAGACGGCTTTACGATGCGCGTCTATGATAAGGAGCAAACGGGAACGCATATCGGCGTATTGGAAAACGGCGTTCCGCGCGTGATCGAGGGCGAACGCGACGGCAAATATTTAAAATGCAGCATGCAGTCGCCGGGACAATTCGCACTGCTCTCCAAGAAAAAACAAATGACCGTCCCGATAATAATAATAGCCGCAATATTGGCACTCTCCGCCGCCTCCGCCCTTTTCCTCATAAAAAAGAAAAAACAAAAAACCCAAAAAACCAAAGAAACCAAACAATAACAAAAACGGGCTTGCCGTAAAGGCGAGCCTGTTTTTCACTTTTCCTCCGATAACCCCAATATATAATCTGCGGAAACATGATAAAACTTGCACAAAGCTATTAAATGACGTATAGGCATTTCATTTGTTCCCTGTTCATAACGTGAATACACTTGCTGGGTTGTTTTCAAATAATCGGCAATCGTTGATTGTGTCAAATCATTATCTTCACGCAATTCTCGTATAATTTCGTTATATGTTTTCATAAAATTAAAATTCCCCCTTTTTAAAATTATAGTATACAACTCATCAACGTATTGACATTACACTTAATATGGTGTAAAATAGTAACATGAATGAACAAAAGTGAGGAATAAAATATGAAAAGAAAAATTGTCGGTTTATTTTTAATTGTATGCATACTTTGCACATTTATGCCATGCGCGGGAGCAGTGTCTGTCGTTGCGGAAGGTGAATGCGGCGCGGATGGGAGTAACGTAACATGGACGCTTGACAGCGACGGGACACTGACATTCAAGGGGACGGGCAGAATAATCAATTATGATTGGTTTAACAAAGTCCCTTGGCTGTATGAAGATGGCAATGTAGGCAGGGAACGCTATATTACAAAAGTCATAGTCGATGACGGAATTACAAATGTTTGCGATTATATGTGTTACGGCTGCTCTGATGTTACCGAGATAATTTTGGCAAGTAGCGTGTCGGAAATTGGTGAAGGTGCATTTTGGCAATGTGGTATTTCGAGTATAAAGCTGCCTGAAAATTAAAAAAAAATAGGCGATGCTGCATTTATTGGTTGTTCAGCGCTTTTAAATATAACCATAGGAGATAATGTGACTGAAATCGGTCAAGGGGCTTTTGTCGATTGTACATCTCTAAGCAGTATAACAATACCGGACAGTATTACGAGCATCGGTAACGGTGCGTTTGGGAACTGCCCGATTGAAACGATCAAGCTGCCCGGCAGTATAAAGACGTTTAACGGAGATTTGGGTTTGAACAGCTGCAAAAATATTATTTTTTCGGAAGGGACGCTCTCTGTTGAACGGCAGTTTTGGACAAACGCACTAAATATAAAATTAGAAAAAGTTACATTTCCGAGTACGGTAAGAACGATTGATTATATTCCTTCCTACAACAATCTGCGCGAGATAGAAGTGGATAGAGGCAATCCGATTTATAGATCCATTGACGGTGTACTTTTTGATATAAGCGGAAAGGAACTTATAAATTATCCGGCAGGGAAAAAGGACAAAAGTTATGTTGTCCGCGACGGAGTTGAAAAAATAGCCGATTATGCTTTTTGCGTCTGCAAGGAATTGCGTAATATATATCTTCCCGATACCGTCACCGAAATTGGACACAGTGCATTTTCCTCGTGCTCAAATTTGAAAAGTGTGGTTATACCTGACGGCGTGCAAACGATCAAAGAGTATACATTCAGTTATTGTTCCTCTTTGAATACAGTAACAATACCAAACAGTGTTACGACTGTGGAGCGAGTCGCCTTTGAATGGTGCACAAGTCTTACTGACGTATATTACCAAGGAACACAAGATGAATGGAATGAAATTGATATAAGCGATGGCACGGACGAAGGGGAAGGTGACAACAGCGCTCTTAAAAATGCCAACATTCACTTTTTGGGACACTCGGAGGGAGAAACGGAAATTGCGGATACTCCAAGCATAGACCATTCCGATAACAAGTATGCAATTAACGTTCCTTTGAATAACGTGCAGTTTCCGTGCTGTCTTATTACTGCTCTATATAGCGAAGGAACGCTGAAAAAGGCTGAAATTACCGACGTAAAACCGGGAGATGCATCCGTAAATGTTACGTTGGAATACGTGAACGCCGACACGGCAAAAATCTTTTTGTGGGGAAACTTGACAATGATAAATCCGCTGTGTGAGGCAAAAACAATAAATATAAATTAAACGCACGGAATGTGAATAACAAAAAAGGCAGTGATTATTCCAAATCACTGCCTTTTAATAATGATTTTACTTCAAACCGTTCTTTTTCTTCATCATTGCGCGAACCTTAAGCGGCAGACCGAACAGGTTTATAAAGCCCTCGCTGTCCTTGTGGCTGTAAAGCTCGTGGCTGTCGCCAAACGACGCGATATCCTCGTTGTAGAGCGAATACGGCGACTTAGCGCCCGCGGGCGTAACGCTGCCCTTGTAGAGCTTTACGCGCACCTCACCGGTAACCGTTTCGTCCATAACGTCAACCATAGCCGAAAGCGACTCGCGAAGCGGCGTGAACCACTTGCCGTCGTACACAAGCTCTGCAAACTTGATTGCCGCCTGACGCTTAAACGCCTGCGTGTCGCGGTCAAGGCAAAGATACTCAAGCTCCTGCAAAGCGGCGTAGAGAATAGTACCGCCCGGCGTTTCATACACGCCTCTCGACTTCATGCCGACAAGTCTGTCCTCAACGATATCCGCGATACCCACGCCGTACTGACCACCGAGCTTGTTCAACTCTTCAACAAGCGGACGCGGCGCATACTTTTTGCCGTCTATTGAAACAGGCTCACCCTTTTCAAAGCCTATCGTAACGTACTTCGGCGCGTCGGGAGCCTTTTCGGGCGACACGCCGAGCTTTAACAGACTGTCAAGCTGCGGCTCGTTCGCGGGATCCTCAAGATCCATACCCTCATGGCTGATGTGCCATATGTTGCGGTCACGCGAATACAGATCCTTCTTCGTCACGGGGATCTCGATGTTGTGCGCTTCCGCGTAATCTACCGCGTCCTCGCGCGACTTAATATCCCATATTCTCCACGGAGCTATTATTTTAAGCGACGGATCGAGCGCCTTAATTGTAAGCTCAAAACGAACTTGGTCATTTCCCTTGCCCGTAGCACCGTGACAAATAGCGACAGCGCCCTCCTTGTGAGCTATCTCAACGAGCTTCTTCGCTATGATAGGTCTTGCGTGCGAGGTACCCAAAAGGTACTTACCCTCGTACACCGCGCCCGCCTTAAGCGTGGGGAATATATAATCCTTTACGTAGTCATCTCTCAAATCCGCGATATAGAGCTTAGAAGCACCGGATCTCTTGGCTCTTTCCTCAAGACCTTCTGTTTCTTTACCCTGACCGACGTCGCCGCATACCGCGATTACGTCGTAATCATAGTTTTCCTTGAGCCACGGGATGATGATCGACGTGTCAAGTCCTCCCGAATAGGCTAAAACAACTTTTTCCTTTGCCATAGTTGCAATTCCTCCTAAAATATTATAAAATATACTTATCGTATCTCGTATATTATATAACAAATAATACCCATATTCAATAGCAAATTTGACGAAAAAATAAAGGAGATGTGTAAAAAAATGATAATATTAGGCATAGATCCGGGTTACGCCATAGTGGGAGTGGGAGTTGTGGCATACGCGGGGAATAAATTCAAGACACTCGAATACGGCGCGATAACCACCCCCGCACAAATGCCCACTACAGAACGCTTAAAAAAAATCTACGCCCAAATAACGATGTACGTCGACAAGTACAAGCCCGACGCGGCGGCGATAGAGGAGCTTTTTTTCAACTCAAACCAAAAAACCGCGATAAATGTCGCGCAGGCAAGGGGAGTAATACTCACCGCCATCGCCAATAAAGACGTACCGATATTCGAATACACTCCGCTTCAGGTCAAACAGTCCGTCACCGGCTACGGACGCGCCGACAAAAAACAAATACAGACAATGGTAAAAATGCTTTTGGGACTTAACGCCATACCCAAACCCGACGATGCCGCCGACGCGCTCGCCATTGCAATTTGCCACGCCCACTCAAGCAAAATGAACAACATGTTCGGCATCAACACTGTAAGATAAAAACTATATATTGTCCAAACCACACGAAAGCCACAACATATTGTGGCTTTCGTAACATTTTCGTAACACTTATGAAAACTTACTGAAACATACCAATTTTGGCACATTTACACAAACTTTTCAAAACAAACACCGCTTTATATGTAAAAACTACACATCAAAATCAAACATTTTTTAAAAATATATTTAAAATCGACAAAATATTTAACATTTTTGTAACATTTACCGGGTTGACATAATTGTAATAATATTGTATTATAGGTGCAGAGGTTGATGGAAATGTATTACTATGTCAAAGGTATTCTCGCACGCAAAGGCGACGGATTTCTCGTCGTCGAAGCCGGCGGAGTCGGGTATATGATATATACCTCACTCACGAGCATCACCCGCGCACCGTCTACGGGCGCGGAGATCACAATGTACACATACCTGTACGTACGCGAAGATGTAATGGACTTATACGGCTTCACGTCGCAGGAGGAAAAGGACATGTTCATGAAACTGCTGTCCGTATCGGGAGTCGGACCGAAAGCGGCACTTGCCGTTTTATCCGTGACCGATCCCGCACACATCGCCGCCGCCATCGTCACGAACGACGCAAAGACTATCACGAAAGCGTCGGGTGTCGGAGCAAAAATGGCGCAGCGGATAATTTTGGAACTAAAAGACAAAATCGACGCCGCCTCACTGAACATCGACGCGGACGACATTGCCGACGACGCGCCCTCGGACAGCAAGGACGAGGCGATAAGCGCGCTTATCGCGCTTGGCTACAGCGCTGCGGACGCACAGAACGCGGTACGCAAGGCTGACGGCACGCAAAGTGTCGAGGAGATCATAAAGAAGGCGCTCACAAGTCTTTTATAATTTAGGAGGAAAAACACTTGTTTGATGAAGATGAGAGAATTGTCACAAGCGACTTTATAAACGAGGATGCCGACATTGAATTTGGTTTGCGCCCGCGCACGCTTTCCGAGTACATAGGACAGAGCAAGGCGAAGGAAAACCTTAGCGTCTACATACAAGCCGCGCTTGACAGACACGAGGCGCTTGACCACGTGCTCCTGTACGGACCGCCGGGCTTGGGCAAGACGACGCTTGCGAGCATCATAGCGAACGAGATGGGCGTAAATATAAGGATAACATCGGGACCTGCAATCGAAAAGGCGGGCGACCTTGCGGCGATACTTACCAACCTTTCCGAGCACGACATACTGTTTATCGACGAAATACACCGCATGTCAAGATCGGTCGAGGAAATACTGTATCCGGCGATGGAGGACTACGCGCTCGACATCATCATCGGCAAGGGACCGGCGGCGAAGTCGATACGGATCGATCTGCCGAAGTTCACGCTTATAGGCGCGACGACGCGCGCGGGACTTTTGACCGCACCGCTTCGTGACCGTTTCGGCGTAATAAGCAGGCTCGAGATGTACAGCGTCGAGGAAATACAGCAAATCGTAATGCGCAGCGCGAGCCTTTTGGACGTCGATATAGACGAGGAAGGCGCGGCTGAGATAGCGTCAAGGTCACGCGGCACGCCGAGAATAGCCAACCGCTTTTTAAAGCGTGTGAGGGACTTCGCGCAGGTAAAGCACGACGGCAAGATCACATACGAGGTAGCCGCGGCGGCGCTCAAGAGCATGGAGGTCGACGAGCTGGGGCTTGACGAGATAGACGCGCGCATGATACGCACCATGATCGAGAACTTTGGCGGCGGACCTGTCGGACTTGACACTATAGCCGCGACGATAGGCGAGGAAGCGAACACGATAGAGGACGTGTACGAGCCGTATCTTTTAAGGCTCGGTTTTATTTCAAGGACACCGCGCGGAAGGGTGGCAACCAAATTAGCCTATGACCATTTTGAAATACCGTTTTCGGAATGATAAAAACAAATGCTATGTATAAAAGGAAATATAAAGGAGAGATGTGCAAAATGAGAAAATTTGGCGTAACTATCACGGCAGTTTTAGTTTTTCTGTTTTGCGGCGTAACGATTGCGTCGGCTGAAAGCATGATGCTTGAATACGACGGAGGAACACACGAGTACAACGGAGCAGTTTATTCGCTGGTCGTTAACAATCAGCTTATAGATCCGCCCCTGTCGCCGATCATATTCAACGACAGAGCGCTCGTGCCTGTGAGAGAAATATTTGAGGAGGTAGGAGCCACCGTAAACTACGTAAGCGAAACGCAGACCGTTGAGGTAATAGACGACGACTCGTACGTAGCCATGCGCATTAACGACAACGTTGCGTACATAAACGGCGACAAGACGAATATCCCCGACAACGTAGTACCCAAGCTTATCGCGAAGGTCGGCGGCGAAACCAAGACGATGGTACCCGTAAGATTTATAAGCGAAACGATAGGTCTTGACGTGGAGTTCGACTCTGAGGACGGAGCTATTTTGATAGACTCCGACGGCTACACATTGGCGGGCGAACCCGTTTCGGACGCGCCCTCTTACGAGGAACCGGAATATGAGGAACCCGAGTATGAGGAACCCTCTTACGAAGAACCCGCTTACGAGGAGCCGCAGATACCGTACGTAAACGACGTGTATTACGAGGCTCAGAGCGACGACGAAATAAAGGTCACAATAAAGACCGACTCACCGATGGGCGCTTTCACCTTCTTCAAGCTCACGTCGCCGGAAAGGGCGGTCATTGACATAGCCGGCGCGAGGATAAGCGGTCTTGACGACACGCTGAAGGTCTACGAGGGCGGAATAACGACTATACGCCTTGGCGACAACCCCGAGCGCGCGAGAGTCGTTATAGATGCCGAGAACACTATCAAGGATTATGACGCGGAAAAGGTGTCGGACGACACGATCGAGGTAACAGTTAAGACAAAAGCAGTAGCCGCTGCCGCGCCGACTCAAAATAACGCGGTTAACAGTGAAACCGCAAAGCCGCAGAATAACGCGGCACTGCCGCAGAGCAGCGAGTACGAGGCTCATTCGTCGTCGGAGAAGCTTATAGTGCTTGACGCGGGACACGGCGGCGAGGATCCGGGCGCGATAGGCTATCTGAACGGCAACGAGGTGCTTGAAAAGACGCTTACGCTCCAAATTACGAACAAGGTAAAGGCGATACTTGAAAACGCGGGATACACCGTTTCCATGACGCGCACGGGCGACACGCTCCCGTCCCTTACGGAACGCCCGACGCAGGCGAACGCCGAGAACGCGGCGCTGTTCGTGAGCATACATATCAATTCCGCCGAGGCAATGGAAGCGAACGGTACTGAGGTATATTACGCGTCGGAGAATAACGGCGACGAGTACGGCACGACGAGCCAAAAGCTTGCCCAAAACATCCTTGACAGAATGCTTTACTACATGGGTTCGACAAACAGAGGCGTTAAATGCGCCGAACACGCGGTAACGAGGCGCTGCAACATGCCCGCGTCCCTTGCGGAAGTAGGATTTATAACGAATCCCACAGAGGTTTACAACATGACGAGCGACGAGTATCAGCAAAAAGCCGCGCAGGGCATAGCAGAGGGCATTATGATAACCCTTCGGGACGTAACGATTCCAGACTAAAGAACAAAAAAAGACGGGACTTACTCAAAATTTTGCGTAAGTCCCGTTTTTATGTTGCCGAAAAAACAATTTTATGGTAAAATATAAATGTATTTACTTTGCGCCACGCTACGGAGGAAAATTATGATACGACTTTTTGACACGCACCGCGTAAGAGAAACGCGCGAGCTTGACGGAATGTGGGACTTTACCGCGAACGGTAAAGCGTACTCTCTGCCCGTTCCCGGCTGCTGGGAGCAACACCCCGACCTGCTCAACTACCGCGGACAGGGCACGTACACGAAAAAGGTTTACATAAAACGGTCAGGCAATATCCGCCTTGAATTTAAGGGCGTGAGCCACACCGCCGACGTGTACTTTGACGGCGTGAAAACCGCGCACCACTACAACGCGTTCACGCCGTTTTCGGCTGTTATTACCGACGTGAGCGAGGGTGAGCATGAAATACGCGTTGACGTTGACAACTCCTTTAGTGAGCACAGCGCGCTGCATATCCCGAATGACTACTATACCTACGGCGGCATAACGCGTCCCGTTGCGCTTGAATATATCGGCGATGTGTATATAGAGCGCGTGCGCTTTACTCCGTCGCTTACGGACGGCAAATGGAGCGCGGCGACGGAGATAATAATTAAAAATATTTCGGATAAAGCGCGGACGGTCACGGTAAAGACCGCGCTCGCGGGTACGGAGGCGGAGCGTGAAACCGAAGTGCCCGCCGCGTCGGAGACGACCGTTACGTTTACCCGGGATTTTGACGATGTAAAGCCGTGGTTCGTCGGCGAGCCGAATTTGTACGAGCTTACGGCGACGCTCTCGGTCGGCGGCAGGGCGGTTGACGATATGATCGAGCGCGTCGGGTTCCGCGTCGTAGAAGTGAGGGACACTAAAATTTACCTTAACGGCAAGCCCGTGTTTATGAAAGGCTTTAACCGCCACGAGGACTACGCCGTTGACGGCTGCGCGGTAAGCTTGCAGCACATGGTACAGGATATGGACTTAATGCAAGGTGCGAACGCGAACGCCGTCCGCACCTGCCACTACCCCAACGACGAGCGTTTTCTCGACCTGTGCGACGAGCGCGGCGTAATGGTCTGGGAGGAAAATCACGCCCGCGGGCTGAAGCTCGGGGATATGCAGAACCTGAATTTTGAGCGTCAGTGCGAGGACTGCATACGCGAGATGATCGAGAACCATTACAACCACCCCTCGATCGTGATATGGGGTATACTGAACGAGTGCGCGTCCGAAACGGACGAGGGCAGGCGTATGTATAAAAAGCAGTACGAGCAAATCAAAGCCATGGATAGCACGCGCCCGACGACCTCCGCGACGTGCCGCCACTTTACCGATATTTGCCTCGATTTGCCCGACGTGGTATCGTTTAATATGTACTCGAATTGGTACCAAGACTGCGATATTGCAAAGCGTAACGACGAGGAGATAGAGTGGATTTACCGTTCCGGCGGCGCGGACAAGCCGATAATCGTGAGCGAGGTCGGCGCGGCTGCTATTTACGGCTACCGCGATATGTCGCGCTGCAAATGGAGCGAGGAAGGTCAGTCGGACATACTTCGCGATAATCTTAATGTGTACTTAAACGACGACAGGATAAGCGGCGTGTTCGTCTGGCAGTTTGCCGACTGCCGCGTAACCGAGGAGGGCGAGTGGTTCCAAAGCCGCGCCCGCTGCCATAACAACAAGGGCGTCGTCGACGAGTACCGCCGCCCGAAAATTGCGTACGACACGGTCAAGGAAATGTTTGGAAAATGTGGAAAATAAATTCCTTCCAATTTCTCCCACCCCTTCTTTTGAAATAAGCAAAAAGCGGTGAAATAAGGAGCAAAACAGGGTAAAAAATAAACAAAATACGGTAAAAAAAGGCTCAAAACAGGGGAAAATAATGACCAAAACAGGGTAAAAAACGAGCAAAACAAGGTAAAAAAGATACCAAAAAGGGTGAAAAAAGGAGCAAAACAGCGTAAAAAACATTGCAAAAAGGCGAAAAAACCCATCAAAAAAGGAGAAAAAAGTTGAAAAAATCAGATTTTTATTATGAGCTTCCCGAGGAATTGATAGCTCAGGAACCGCTTAAAAACAGGAGTTCATCGCGTCTTATGATACTCGACAAAACAAGCGGAAGCATAGAAAATAAGCGCTTTTACGACATAATAGACTACCTCGATAGCGGTGACACACTCATTTTAAACGACACAAAAGTGATCCCCGCAAGACTCTACGGAGTGAAGGAAGGGACGGGCGGCGCGATAGAATTTCTTTTGCTGCACAAACGCTCCCTCGACATTTGGGAGGTGATCTTAAAGCCGGGACGCAGGGCGAAGGCGGGCGCGCGCTTTGTTTTCGGCAACGGGGAGCTTCGTGCGGAGATACTTGACATTGTGAATGACGGCAACCGTCTTGTGAGGTTTGAGTACGAGGGCGTGTTCGAGGAGGTTCTTGACCGGCTCGGAGAGATGCCGCTTCCGCACTATATAACGAAGAAGCTCGAGGATAAGGACAGGTATCAGACGGTGTACGCGAAAAACAGCGGCAGCGCCGCAGCGCCGACGGCGGGACTGCACTTTACGCCCGAGCTTTTGAAAAGGATAGAGGAAAAAGGCGTTAACATCGGCTATCTCACGCTCCACGTGGGACTTGGCACTTTCCGTCCCGTAAAGGCGGACGATATATTAGACCATAAAATGCACTCCGAATTTTACGTCCTGCCCGACGAAACCGCCGAGCTTGTAAACAAGACCAAGGAAAACGGCGGGCGGATAGTCGCGGTGGGCACGACGGCTACGCGCGTGCTCGAAACGGCGGGCATGAACGGCTTGCCGCTTAAGGGCATGACAGGCTGGACGGATATATTCATTTACCCCGGCAAGGAATTTCACGTTATCGACGCGCTTATAACAAACTTCCACCTGCCCGAATCGACGCTAATCATGCTTGTGAGCGCGCTCGCGGGCAGGGAAAACGTGCTTAACGCCTACGCCGAAGCGGTCAGGGAAAAGTACCGATTCTTCTCGTTCGGCGATGCTATGTATATCAGATAAGGAGATACGATATGTTTAAAATTTTAAATACCGATGGGCTTGCAAGACGCGGCGAATTTCAGACGGTGCACGGCAAGGTGCAAACGCCCGTATTTCAGAACGTCGGCACGCTCGCGGCGATAAAGGGCGCGCTGTCAACGGAGGATTTAAAGACGGTCGGCTGTCAGCTCGAGCTTTCCAACACGTACCACCTGCACCTTCGCCCCGGCGATGAGGTAATAAAAAAGCTCGGCGGACTGCATAAATTCATGAACTGGGACAGACCTATACTCACCGACAGCGGCGGCTTTCAGGTTTTTTCACTCGCGAAGCTGCGCAAAATAACGGAAGAAGGCGTAAGCTTTAATTCCCACATAGACGGCAGACGCATATTCATGGGACCGGAGGAAAGCATGCAAATACAGTCGAACCTCGCGTCTACGATCGCGATGGCGTTTGACGAGTGCATAGAAAATCCCGCGCCGAAGGATTACGTCAAGCAGTCTGTCGACAGGACGTACCGCTGGCTCGTAAGGTGCAAGGCGGAAATGGAGCGTCTGAACTCGCTTGATGAAACAATAAACAAAAATCAGCTCCTCTTCGGCATAAATCAGGGCGGAACGTATGACGACCTGCGCATAGAGCATATGCAGCGCATAGCGGAGCTTGATCTTCCCGGCTACGCGATAGGCGGCTTGGCGGTCGGTGAGAGCCATGAGGAAATGTATCACATACTTGACGTGACGCTGCCTCACGCGCCCGAAAACAAGCCGCGCTACCTCATGGGCGTGGGAACGCCGTCAAACATTATAGAGGCGGTCGCGCGGGGCGTTGACTTTTTCGACTGCGTAATGCCCTCGAGAAACGCGCGTCACGGCTTCATATTCACGCGCCACGGCACTATAAACTTAAAAAACGAAAAGTACGCGCTTGACGACAGACCTATCGACGAAGAGTGTAACTGTCCGACGTGTCAAAGGTATTCGAGGGCGTATATACGCCACCTTTTTAAAGCGGGAGAGATGCTTGCGATGCGTCTTTCGGTACTGCACAACCTGTATTTTTTCAACGAGCTTACTGAAAGAATACGAAAGGCGATAGAGGAAAACCGCTTCGAGGAGTTTAGGTGCGAAAACACGAAAAAACTCGCGCAAAGAGTTGAGGACTGACGGCGCAAAATATTAAATATTCATGGTTGCATTTTCCCGAAAACTAATGTATAATAAAGATAACTAAACGAAGGAGGATTCACTTATGAAGGCTAAGTACAAAAGGGTGCTTTTAAAGATAAGCGGCGAGGCGCTTGCCGGCGCTAACGGCTTCGGCCTTGACGAGGGCACGCTGGAACGCATCAGTGAAAACGTCAAGAAAGTCGTCGATATGGGAGTACAGGTATCCATAGTTGTGGGCGGCGGTAACATTTGGCGCGGCAGAAGCAGCGAAAATATGGACAGGACAAGAGCAGATCACATGGGTATGCTCGCCACGGCGATAAACGCTTTGGCGCTCTGCAGCGCTCTTGAAAACTTTGACGTGCCGACGAGGGTTCAAACCGCGATAGAAATGCGTCAGGTTGCGGAGCCCTACATCAGAGGAAAGGCGGAAAGACATTTGGAGAAGGGCAGAGTGGTCATTTTCGGATGCGGCACGGGTAACCCGTTCATGTCGACCGACACCGCCGCGGCGCTTCGAGCCGTCGAAACGGACGCGGACGTGATACTTCTCGCAAAGAAGGTCGACGCGGTGTATGACAGCGATCCCAACATCAACCCCAACGCAAAGAAATATGACGTGCTTTCCTTCAGCGATATTCTTTCAAAAAATCTCGGAGTTATGGATTCAACGGCGGCATCGCTTTGCCGCGACAATAACGTGCCTATTCTCGTTTTCGGACTTAACGATCCCGCGAACATCGTGCGCGCGGTAAAAGGCGACAGGATAGGAACACTTGTAAACGACAGCGGTGTGCTGTGAAAATAAAGTAACGGAATAGGAGGAACCAAATCATGGGCAAATATCCCGAAGTGGAAGCAAAAATGGAAAAAAGAATAAACGGCTACGCGAGCGAGTTAAAGACTATACGCGCGGGACGTGCGAACGCGTCTGTACTTGATAAGGTGGCTATCGACTACTACGGCACGATGACACCTATCCAGCAGGTAGGCTCGATCTCGTCGCCCGAACCGAGGCTTCTCGTAATTCAGCCGTGGGACGCGTCTGTTTTGAAGGATATAGAGAAGGCTATAAACGCGTCGGATATAGGCATAGCGCCGCAGAACGACGGTAAGGTCATAAGACTGAATTTCCCGCCGCTTACAGAGGAGAGAAGGAAAGAGCTTGTTAAAACGGTCAGAAAGTACACCGAGGAAGCAAAGGTTCAGATACGCAACGCAAGACGCGACGCTCTCGAGGGCTTTAAGAAGCAGAAAAAGGACGGAGAAATGACAGAGGACGACGTTAAGGGCGCGGAGAAGGATATTCAGAATTTGACGGACAAGTATATCAAGGAGATAGACGATATATGCGCCGCGAAGGAGAAGGAGATATTAGAGGTGTAAACCCCTCCGACGCCTTACGGCGCCACCTCCCCTAATAGGGGAGGCTTAAACAGTTGGCTCCCCTACTAGGGGAGCTGTCAGCACGTACTATTGCGCAGCGATAGTTGGGCTGACTGAGGGGTTTGTACTGACGCACATGTCGTCAGCAAACCATACGAAACGGCATAACGCCGTTCCGTACACGCGCAAATTTGTATTTGTGGGGGACGGTAATTTGCCGCCCGCGTAAAAACATACAAAATTGTAGGGGCGAAACGTGTTCGCCAGCGTAAAACAAGCAAAACCGTAGGGGCGGTGATTTGCCGCCCGTTTTGCGTATTTACAAAAATTATAAAAAATAAAAACCTAAGAGGAATAGAACATGCTGTTTAAGCGTAAAACAAAAAAGGAAATAGATTTAACGCGTCTGCCCAAGCATGTCGGCGTGATAATGGACGGAAACGGACGCTGGGCGAAAAGGCGCGCTCTTCCTCGAAGCGCCGGACACAGCGCCGGAGCCGAAAGCCTTAAGAAAATCATCACCGAAGCCAACAATATGGGTATAAAATACATCACCGTCTACGCGTTTTCGACCGAAAATTGGAAGCGTCCGAAGGAGGAAGTGGACTATCTGATGGACCTGCTCCTCGGCTACCTCCAAAACGCCGAGCGCGACTTGGCGGGTGAAAATGTGCGGATAAAGGTAATAGGCTCGCGCGCGGAGCTTAGTGAGGAAATTCAAAAGCAGATAATAAAAACCGAGGAATTTACAAGCAAAAACGACGGTATTGTTATGAATATCGCGTTAAATTACGGCGCGCGTGAGGAAATAGTACGCGCCGCGAAAAAGCTTGCCTCAGATGCGGTAAGCGGCAAGATCGATGCCGATTCGATAACTGCAGAGGACTTTGAAAACGCGCTCTACACCGCCGGTCAGCCTGACGTGGATCTGCTCATACGCACAAGCGGCGAACAGCGATTGTCAAATTTCATGCTTTGGCAGGTGAGCTACGCGGAAATGTGGTTCACGGATAAGCTGTGGCCCGATTTTACGCCGGCGGATTTCAGACAGGCGGTGCTTGATTTCCAAAATCGCGGAAGAAGGTTTGGGGGTATATAACAAATGAAAACGAGAATTATAACCGCGGCTGTCGCTTTGGCGGTATTCATCGCGGCGGTGCTCGCGCCGCCCGCCGTATTCACTATCGCGCTTGCGGCGGTGATATTTATGATGCTTTTCGAGTGCTATACCGCGACAAAAGCCGATACCGCGATGAGGGTCGTAGGATTTGTTTCGGCTGCGCTTATGCTTGCCGTACCGATGGTTTCTTCATTATTTGAAGATCATGTCGGAATACTTACAATATCATATGTATATGTATTTGCAATGGTTATTGTGTCAATTATGCTTTATATGGCGTTGGCGGTGTTTGAACACGGCAAACGTGATTATAAGGATATTTTGTCAAGCGGGTTTATGACGCTGTATATTGTAATCTCAATGTGCTGCGTGTGGCTGGCAAAGGCTGTGTACGGAACGCCGTATATGCTGCTGATTTTTATATGCGCATGGTCGTGTGACACATTCGCGTATTTTTCCGGAAGATTTTTGGGAAGGCATAAGCTTATACCGAATGTCAGCCCGAAAAAGACAGTAGAAGGCTCAATAGGCGGAGTGATCGGCGCGACGATTGCTTGCTTGATATACACATTTATTGTAAATAGGTATTTCCATTATTCCGGAGATTGGAATTTAATTTTTAAGACAAATCCGAACTCGTATGTTATAGTGGCAATATACGGGCTTGTTTGCGGAACGCTGTCGCAGATAGGTGATTTGACAGCGTCCGCGATAAAACGCGACGCGGGAATTAAGGACTTTGGGTGGATATTTCCCGGTCACGGCGGGTTTATGGACAGATTTGACAGTGTTATGTATATTGCGCCGATCATACACTTTATAATGTTGATCGTGACAGTAGTAGGGGCATTTATAGATTGATCATGGAAGAAAAACACATATCCGTTTTGGGTTCGACAGGCTCGATCGGTACGCAGACGCTCGAAATCGCGCGCGCGTATGAGCATATAAAAGTCCGCGCGCTGTCGGCGCGGTCGAATATACGGTTGCTTGAAGCGCAGGCGAGGGAGTTCTCGCCGGAGCTTGTTTGTGTTGCGGATGAAAGTAAAGCGGCGGAGCTTAAGGTAAAATTGGCGGATACGCCGGTAAAGGTAGTGTCGGGCAAAAACGGACTTATCGAAGCTGCGTGCATTGGCGGAGCAGATACGGTGGTTACGGCGGTGGTCGGTATTTCCGGCTTGGAGCCGACGGTCGAGGCGGTCAAGGCGGGTAAAAATATCGCGCTCGCGAATAAGGAAACGCTTGTCACGGGCGGTCATATCGTGACGAAGCTGGCGGAGGAAAATAATGTAAAAATACTTCCGGTGGACAGTGAGCATAGCGCGATTTTTCAGTCGCTTCAAGGGTGCCGCGATAAACGGGAGATAAAACGTATACTGTTGACCGCGTCGGGAGGCCCGTTTTTCGGTAAGAAGCGTGATGAATTGAAAAATATTACGCCGCGTGACGCGCTTAAGCATCCGAATTGGGATATGGGTGCGAAGGTGACGGTGGATTCGTCCACGCTTGTGAATAAGGGGCTGGAGGTTATGGAGGCGCGGTGGCTGTTCGGTACGAAAAATATAAAAGTGCTGGTGCACAGGCAGAGCGTCGTACATTCCGCGGTGGAGTTTTGTGATAACGCGGTGATAGCGCAGCTCGGTGCGCCGGATATGCGTTTGCCGATACAGTACGCGTTAACGTATCCCGAGAGGCTGCCGATGAAGGGTAACGAGCTTGACCTTTTTGCGTACCGTGATCTTACGTTTGAAGAGCCTGATACGGAAACGTTTTTCGCGCTTACGCTTGCGTTTGACGCGCTTGGGGCGGGCGGAATAATGCCTACGGTGTTTAACAGCGCGGACGAGGCGGCGGTCGATATGTTTATGAGGGGTAAGCTTTCGTATCTCGGTATATCGGAGGCTATAGAAAAGGCTATGAGTAAGATAAAAAATATCGAAGAACCGTCATTGGAGGATATACTTGAAACGGATAAAGCGGCGAAGGAATTTGTGTTCGGTATGGAATGATGCTTATACAGCTAAGGTAAAACGTAGGGTTCTCGCCGCGGCAGACTATATACAATGTATCGGGATTATTATTTTATTAGGAGGCTTAATTAAGTGGTAACTGCGCTTGTATCAATAATAATGTTTCTCGTCATGGTTTCACTTCACGAGTTCGGACACTTTATCGTGGCGAAGCTCCTGAATTTTAAGGTGGACGAATTTTCCGTCGGAATGGGTCCCGCCATCTATAAAAAACAAAAGGGTGAAACTCAGTATTCCGTGAGGGCGCTGCCTCTGGGTGGTTACTGTAAATTCGACGGCGAGGACGACGTCGACAATATAGATCCGAGAGCATTTATGAACCAAAAACCGTGGAAAAGGCTTCTCGTGCTGCTTGCGGGCGGCGTTTTTAATATTATACTGGGATTTATGCTTTTTCTCGTGATAGTGCCCGCCGTTTCACCTGTAAGCACAAACGTTGTGGACACGGTCGTGGAGAACAGCTACAGTGCGGAGGCGGGACTTATGCAAGGCGACAAAATCGTTGAGATAAACGGCAGACACGTCGGTTTCTACAACGATATAGAGCTGTATAAGCAGAGCGCCGACAAGGACGAGGACATAACGCTCACCGTAAAACGCGGCGGCGAAAGGATGAAAATCACGTTCAAATTATCCGAACAGTACATCGAACAAATCTACGGTGAGGACGGCGTACAGGTAAACGATACGATAAACGGCTATACCACGGGAGAGTTTGTGCCGTACTCCGACAGTGTGGTGAAAAACGACGCGCTCGTGGGCGAAACACAGACGGTGACGCGCTATATTATAGGCTTCAATCCCGTGCAGGAGGACATAAATTTCTTTAACGTATGGGGCGAGGCGCTGAACGAAACAAAATTTGTCGTAAAGCTGGTCTACCGTTCATTTTGGCAGATGATAACGGGTAAGATCGGCGTTGATGAAATGTCGGGACCGGTGGGAATAGTGAGCGAGGTAAATAACGCGGTAAATTCGGGCAAATACAGCTGGCTGAACGTTTTGAACCTTATCGCGCTGCTCACCATAAACCTCGGCATATTTAACCTTTTGCCGATACCGGCACTGGACGGAGGCAGGATATTCTTCGTGCTTATCGAGCTGGTGAGAAGAAAGCCGATACCGCCCGACAAGGAGGGCGTTGTTCACGGCATAGGACTTATGCTTTTGCTCTTATTGATTCTGTTTATATCATTTAAGGACATAATGCGCCTTATAGCTTAGCACGGCAAGATAAAAAGGGGAGTTACGTATGAAAACAAGAGTAGTAAATATAGGCGGCGTGAAAATCGGAGGCGGAAATCCCGTCGCGATCCAGTCGATGTGCAACACCGACACGCGCGACGTAAAATCAACAGTCGAGCAAATCGCGCGCCTTACAGACGCGGGCTGTGAGATCATCCGTGTCGCCGTGCCCGACATGGACGCGGCGTGTGCGGTCAAAGAGATAAAAAATAAAATTCACATACCGCTTGTCGTCGATATTCATTTCGATTACAGGCTTGCGCTCGAGTGCATAAAAAACGGCGCGGATAAGGTCAGGATAAATCCCGGCAACATCGGCGACCGTGACAGAGTGCGTCAAGTCGTCGAAGCGGCGAAGGAACGGCAAATTCCGATACGGATAGGCGTGAACGGCGGCTCGCTCGAAAAGCATTTGTTAAAAAAGTACGGCGGCGTTACGGCGGACGCGCTTATTGAGAGCGCGGCGGGACATATCGCGATTTTAAAGGATTTGAATTTTGACGATATAGTCGTGTCGATAAAGGTTTCGGATGTACCGACGACCATCGAGGCGTACCGAAAATTCAGCAAAGCGAGCAATATACCGTTACATATCGGCGTTACGGAGGCGGGCACGCTTCGCTCCGGAACGATAAAGTCGGCTGTCGGCATAGGTACTTTGCTCGCCGACGGTATAGGCGACACCATGCGCGTATCGCTTACCGCCGATCCCATAGAGGAGGTTTACGCGGCTTACGACATACAAAAGGTGCTGGGACTTAGGAAAACGAACGCGGAGGTCATTTCCTGCCCGACGTGCGGCAGGACGCAAATCGACCTTATACCGATAGCGAACGAGGTTGAAAGACGCGCCCGCGATATAAAAAAGCCGATAAAAATCGCGGTCATGGGCTGCGCGGTAAACGGTCCCGGCGAAGCACGGGGCGCTGATATAGGAATTGCCGGAGGCAAAGGCGAGGGACTGATATTCCGCAAGGGTGAGATCATAAGAAAAGTGCCTGAGGACAAAATTGTGGACGAACTGATGTCAGAGATAGATAAAACGGAGGAAACAAAATGAAAAAATATCTTGTGATAAACGGAGTAAATTTAAATATGCTCGGCGTGCGCGAGCCCGACGTTTACGGAAAAAACACGCTCACAGACCTTGAAGCGCTTGTATCGGAAAAAGCAAAAAAGCTCGGCGTTGAGATCAGCTTTTTCCAAAGCAATTTTGAGGGTGAGATCGTCGAGAAAATACACTCGGCCCTCGGCAAATACGACGGAATCATAATTAATCCCGGAGCGTTTACCCACTACTCCTATGCGATACGCGACGCGCTAGGCTCGGTCAAAATACCGACGGTCGAGGTGCATATTTCAAATATACATAAGCGCGAGGAGTTTCGCCACACGAGCGTGATCGTGCCCGAGTGCATAGGTCAGATATGCGGTCTTGGCTTTAAGGGATATGAGCTTGCGCTGGAGGCGTTGGTATGCGCGGAAGAATAGAGAGGCTTTGCGAGAGCTTGCACGACAACGAAGCCGCGTTCATATCGTCGTATCCGAATATTTTTTACTACAGCGGTTTTACGTCGGGCGACGCGTACCTTTTAATATCGCACGACGCGCGGTATATAATAACCGACTCGCGCTATACCATTCAGGCGCGTGAGCAGGCTAAGGATTTTGAGCTTATAGACATAAAGAACGGCTTTGAAAAGGTGTTTTCAAAAACCGCCGCGAAGTATATAGGCTTTGAGGAAAACTCCATGAGCGTGAGGGAGTATAAAAAATTGCGCACAAGACTTACGGAGGCTCAGGACTTTGTGGAAATGAACAAGGTCATAAGCAAGCCGCGCATGATAAAGGACAGCGGCGAGATAAAGCGTATAGGCGAAGCCGAAAGAATAGGCGATGAGGCGTTTTCGCACATACTCGGCAAAATAAAGGCGGGTATGACCGAAAAAGAAGTAGCTCTTGAATTGGAATTTTTTATGAAAAAACAGGGCGCGTCCGCGCTCTCCTTCGACACCATAGCCGCGTCGGGCGTAAGGAGCGCGATGCCGCACGGAGCCGCGAGCGACAAGCGAATAGAGAACGGCGATTTTCTGACGCTTGACTTCGGCTGCATTTTTGAGGGCTACTGCTCGGACATGACGCGTACCGTCGTAGTGGGCAGGGCAAACGCGAAACAAAAAGAAATATACGATACCGTCCTTCGCGCCCAGGAAGCCGCGCTTGTGGCTGTGAAAGCGGGCGCGCCGTGCAGATGTGTTGACGCGGCGGCAAGGGACGTTATAACAGAAGCCGGTTACGGCGATTGCTTCGGTCACGGGCTCGGTCACAGCGTCGGTATCGAGATACACGAAAGTCCGTCGTTTTCGCCGCGCTCCGACGACGTTGTGGAGAACGGTCACGTGATCACGGTCGAACCCGGTATATACGTGGACGGCTTCGGCGGCGTGAGGATAGAGGACTTGATCGCGGTGGAGAATGATGTGGCTCGAAACCTTACTCATTCCCCCAAGGAGCTTATAGAAATTTAAAATGGAATGAAAGGCACTCATGAGAGTGCCTTTTTCGTGTTTTTACATTTGCGCTTTAATTTGCGTGTCCACCATTTTTTCGGCAAGCGCGCCGTAACCGCGTTTCGGGTTGTTTACGAGCACGTGCGTCACCGCGCCGACAAGCTTGTCGTCCTGTATTATCGGTGAGCCACTCATACCCTGAACTATGCCGCCCGACAGTTCGAGAAGCTTTTCGTCCGTTATTTCTATTACAAGTCCCTTATCGTCGTCGTCCGTGATTTTATTGATTTTCACGGAGTATTTTTCCGCGCCGTTTCCGAACGCGTCGGACAGAATGTAAGCATCTCCCTCGTGCACCTGCGCGCGCGCGGCTACGGGCAGCGAGGAGCGCGTGTCGGCAAAGGCGTTTGACGTCACCTTGCCGAATATACCTATATTGGAGTTTATAAGTATATCGCCGACCGCGCCGCCGTTAAACGCTCCGTTTATTTCTCCCGGAGCTCCGCGCTTGCTTTTTGTTACGGACAAAATGTCGCAATTAAGAATATTGCCAGATTTAACGGATAAAATATTACCTGTATCGACATCGTTTATCGAATGTCCCAGCGCGGCAAACGTTCCCGTGGACGGATCGTAATACGTGACTGTGCCGATACCGGCGGTGGAGTCGCGTACCCATAGTCCGAGGCGGTAAACGTTGTCCTCCGCGAGTGCGGGGACGGCATGAATAAGAATTTCCTTATTCCCCCGTTCTATTTCCAAGGTTACCCCGTCGGGGTTTTCGTTTATGATTTGGGAAAATCTTTCGGAGGTCGCCGCGTCTTGTCCGTTTATCTCTTTTATTCGGTCGTTTACCTTTATGCCGCTGTCGGCGGCGATGCTTATGCCGTTTACGTCCGTGGTGCCGACAACGAGAAGTCCGTCGGTGTAAAGACGTATTCCGACCGCTTTGCCCATGGGAATGACCTTCATTTCGTCCGCATAAGCGCTTTCAAAAAGACACATACTTAAAGTAAAGCATAACAGTATATTTAAAGAAAATTTTTTCAAAAATCACACCACCTTTCACACGTTTAAATTGACCTAAAGCGATATTGATTATACTGAAAAACATATTCAAGAAATGGCTTTAAATTTTTTTTGGAGTGTGGTATAATATGATATACATTAAGTTTTAGGAGAGTTGTAATGAATAAATTATTGGAGAATTTGAACGACAGGCAAAGAGAGGCTGTGCTGGCAACGGAAGGTCCGGTGCTTGTTTTGGCGGGCGCGGGAAGCGGTAAAACGACGGTGCTCGTGAACAGGATCGCGTATATGATTTCCGAAAAGCATATAAATCCGTGGAATATTTTGGCGATAACGTTCACAAATAAGGCGGCGAACGAGATGAAGGATCGGTGTGAGCGCCTTTTGGGTGATACGGTAAAGGATATGTGGGTGGGTACGTTTCACTCGGTGTGCGTGAAGATACTGAGGACGTGTATTGACCTTTTGGGGTATAACCGTGATTTTATAATATATGATACGGCGGATACGCGTACTTTGATGAAGGAGTGCCTTAGGGAGCTTGATATTGACGAAAAATCGTTTCCGCCGCGTAATGTGCTGTCAATTATAAGCAGTGCGAAAAATGATCTTATGGACGCGCCTACGTTTGAGAATGTATATAAAAGTGATTACCGTATGAGTATTATTTCGAGGATATATTTTCGGTATCAAACGAAGCTCAGAAAAAATAACGCGGTGGATTTTGACGATATAATATTGAATACGGTAAAAATTTTGAGTGAAAATCCAGACGTGCTTGAGAGGTACAGGAATAAATTTCGATACATACTTGTGGACGAGTACCAGGACACAAACAATTCGCAATATCTGCTTATAAGTCTTTTGGCGGGTGATCACGGGAATTTGTGCGTCGTGGGTGACGACGACCAAAGCATATATAAATTCCGCGGTGCGAATATAAATAATATTTTGAACTTTGAGGATGATTTCCCCGATACGAAAAAAGTTACGCTTGACCGTAACTACAGGTCTACGCAAAATATTCTTGACGCGGCGAACAGCGTAATATCGCATAATAACGGCAGAATGGGTAAGGATCTGTGGACCGACCGCGCCGACGGCGGCAAGGTTTTAACGTATACCGGTACTAACGAGTACGATGAGGCGAGATATATCACGCGTGAAATCAAGAAGTATTTTGACGAGAACGGCAGATTCGGCGACTGCGCCGTGCTTTTCCGTATAAACGCGCAGTCGCGCGTCATAGAAGAAGTTCTTATGCGTGAAAATATACCGTACAAGGTGCTGTCGGGACTGAGATTCTATGACCGTAAGGAAATTAAGGACATTATCGCGTACTTAAGAGTTCTGTACAATCCGAACGACGACGTGAGCCTTGCGCGTATCATAAACGAGCCGAAGCGTAAGATAGGCAACGCGACGCTTGATAGGGCGCGTGAAATCGCGGAAAATAACGATATGCCGCTTTACGAGGTCGTGTCGCACGCGGACGATTACCCTGAGTTTAAAACGGCGATAAAAAAGCTTTTGGCGTTTTCGGAAATAATAGAGAGCTTAAGAAAGCTTGTTGACGCGATACCTTTAAGTGAACTTGCGGAAAGAGTGATGAACGACACGGGATATATGCCGTCGCTTATGCTTGAGGACACTACCGAAAGCAAGACAAGGATAGAGAACCTTGGTGAATTTATGTCGGTCATCGCGGAGTTTGAGAATAACGAGGAAACGGGTAACAGCCTCGGAGAGTTTTTGGAGGGTATAACCCTTGTATCCGATGTGGACGGATATGACGAAACAGAGGATGCGGTAGTGCTTATGACGATACACAGCGCGAAGGGACTTGAGTTCCCCGTAGTATTTTTAACGGGACTTGAGGAGGGACTTTTCCCCGGTATGCGCTCTATGGAAACGGAGGAGGACATCGAGGAGGAGCGCCGCCTTTGCTACGTCGCGATAACGCGCGCAAAAGACACGCTGCATATAACAAAGACTTTAAGCCGCACGCTGCACGGTAAGACCTCGCCGTCAATACCGTCGCGTTTTCTCAATGAGATCCCATCGGAATACCTTGAGGATAAGACCGTGTTTAAGCCGAGAGCCGCAAAGACGATGCAGAATTTGGGATTTTATAACCTAACAGAACCGATAAAGGAACGGTATACGCGTGCTCCGTCGCCGCTTTCGCACGATTATTCAAATATCCAAGCCGGCGACACCGTGGAACACAGAAAGTTTGGGCGCGGTACGGTGCTTAAAGCCACGCCCGCCGGTAATGACTGCATACTTGAGATAGACTTTGAAAGCGTCGGATTTAAGCGGCTCATGGCGGCATTCGCAAAGGTAAAGAAGGTACGATCATGAAAAACGGCGCTAAAGAAAACGTACTCGCCAAAGCGCCTGTGACGGGACTTTTGTTCCGCCTTGCCGTGCCGACGGTGCTGGCGCAGCTCGTGAATTTGCTTTACAGCGTCGTTGACAGAATTTACGTCGGGCACATACCCGAAACGGGCTCGCTCGCGCTTGCGGGAATGGGCGTAACGTTCCCGATAGTGATGCTCATATCCGCGTTCGCGATGCTCGCCGGTGCGGGCGGCGCGCCGAGAGCCGCTATCGCGATGGGTGAGAGCGACAACGAGAGAGCCGAAAAAATCCTCGGTAACTGCGCGATGCTACTTATAATATTTTCGGTAGTCCTGTCGGCGTTTTTTCTGCTCACAAAGGACAAAATACTCCTGATGTTCGGCGCAAGCGAAAGCACTCTGCCTTACGCGTCGGACTATGTGGGGATATATCTTCTCGGAACGGTGTTCGTGCAGCTTGTACTGGGACTTAATATGTTCATCACCAATCAGGGCTTTACGAAAATCAGCATGGCGACAGTCTGTATCGGCGCGGTGATAAATATAATTCTCGACCCGATTTTTATTTACGCGTTCCATATGGGCGTAAAGGGCGCGGCGCTCGCGACGATAATAGCGCAGGCGGTGTCTTGCGTATGGGTAATTAAATTCCTTACGGGAAAGAAAACGATACTTAAAATACGGCTCAAAAACTTAAAGCTTAGCCGCGCGGTAGTGGTGTCGGTGCTGTCGCTGGGGATCTCGCCGTTTGTGATGAACGCGACGGAGTGCCTTATACAGCTTACCTTTAACAACGGAATGTTAAAATACGGCAGCGATCTGCACGTCGCGCTGATGTCGGTGCTGTTCAGTCTGACGCAGCTTATCTGGATGCCGATGCAGGGATTTTCACAGGGCGCTCAGCCGATCATCAGTTACAATTTCGGCGCGAAGAATATGGACAGAGTAAAAAAAGCGTTCAAGGTTCTGTTCATAACGAGCGTTATATTTTCGGTCGCGGTTATAGGCGTTATCGAAGCGTTTCCCGATTTGTTTCTGCGGCTTTTCACGAGCGACGCGGAGCTTATACATATAGGACGCGGCGGCGTGCGCGTATTTTTGGCGGGCATGGCGATAATGGGAGCCCAAAGCGCGTGTCAGCAGACGTTTTTGGCGCTCGGTGAGGCGAAAATATCAATGTTTCTTGCGTGCCTTAGAAAAATCATTCTGCTTTTCCCGCTTGCGCTGATACTGCCGAAAATCGGTGGTATGGGCGTGTGGGGACTGCTTTTGGCTGAACCCGTAAGCGACGTTATAGCGGCTTGCACGACCACGGTAATGTTCGCGCTGAGAAGTAAGCGGATACTTAAGGCGTAGACAAAAGAGGAGGAAAACATGAAAAAGGTAAAAATTACGGTCATGAAAATCACGCGCCATACCGATTTGATGGAGAAATACGAAAATCCGCTGGAGAACGCGTGCGATATGCGTGAGGGACAGGTATTTATCGCGAACGGATGGGAAAAGCCCGAAAACTTTTGCGACAGCGCGTGGGAAAGCATGTCGCCGTTTGTTATGACTCTCGCCTGCGGCGGTGAGGATATTTACAGCGGCTGGATGAAAAACAAAAAATCCGCCATGATTTCCTGTAACGACGGTTTCCGCCCCGTAAGCTTCCTGCTGGAGAGTATGGAGGATGACGCGGACTGAATTAAAATTTAATGAAACGTATTGCAAGATTTACGGAATTGTGATAAAATAACAACAATTATAAACTTAGAGGTGATTTTTACATGGGAATGACAATGACGCAGAAAATTCTTGCTGCCGCCGCGGGTCAGCCCTCGGTTAAAGCGGGAGATTTGATCATGGCTGATTTGAATTTGGTTTTGGGTAACGACATAACGTCGCCGGTAGCTATCAACGAGCTTGATAAGATCGGCGGAGGCGTGTTCGATAAGGCGAAAATTGCGCTCGTACCCGACCATTTCACGCCGAACAAGGATATTAAATCGGCGCAGCAGGCTTTGAAGGTGCGCAAATTCGCAAACGAGAACGACATCGTAAACTACTTCGAGGTAGGAGAGGTCGGAATCGAGCATGCACTCCTTCCCGAAAAGGGACTCGTAGTAGCGGGCGATGTTGTGATAGGCGCGGACTCGCACACCTGTACATACGGTGCGCTCGGCGCGTTCTCGACAGGCGTCGGCTCAACGGATATGGCTGCCGGTATGGCTACGGGCAAGGCGTGGTTCAAAGTCCCCGAGGCGATAAAGTTTAATCTCACTGGCAAGCTTAACAGGTACGTAAGCGGCAAGGATCTGATTTTGCATATAATCGGTATGATAGGCGTGGACGGTGCGCTGTACAAGTCGATGGAGTTTACGGGCGAGGGTATGCATTCGCTCACAATGGACGACCGTTTCACTATCGCGAACATGGCGATCGAAGCCGGAGCGAAGAACGGCATTTTCGAGGTGGACGACCTCACGGTTGAGTATATGAAGGCTCATTCGGACAGAGAATACAAGGTATTCGCAGCCGACGCGGACGCGGAGTACGTAAAGGTCATAGACATAGATTTGTCGAAGGTACCGCACACGGTAGCGTTCCCGCATCTTCCGGAAAACGCGCGTACTCCCGAAAACTGGGGCGACGTCGCGATCGATCAGGTAGTAATAGGCTCGTGCACAAACGGAAGAATTTCCGATTTAAGACGCGCGGCTGAAATTTTGAAGGGCAAAAAGGTAAAGAAGGGCATACGCGCGATCGTGTTCCCGGCAACTCAGGCGGTGTATCTTGAGGCGTTAAAGGACGGTACGCTTGCGGCGCTCGTTGAGGCGGGCTGCGTAATTTCCGCCCCGACGTGCGGACCGTGCTTGGGCGGTCACATGGGTATCTTAGCCGAGGGCGAGAGATGCGTTTCGACCACGAACAGAAACTTCGTAGGACGTATGGGACACGTCGAAAGCGAGGTATACCTTGCAAGTCCCGAGGTGGCGGCGGCAAGTGCGGTTACCGGCAAAATAACAGCACCCGAAGATGTTGTGTAAAAATTGTAGGGCGGGCTGCATTTGCTACGGCATACGGGCAAAGCCCTATGCCTACAACACGCGAGCGTGTTGTTCACCACAGCCCGCCGCATATATGAAATAATAATTTGCGAAAGGAATGAAATCATGAAAGCAAACGGAAAAGCCATAAAATACGGCGATAATATAGACACCGACGTAATAATCCCCGCGAGATATTTGAACACGACCGACCCCGCTGAGCTTGCGTCGCACTGTATGGAGGACATTGACAAGAATTTCGTAAACAACCACTCCAAGGGCGATATAATGATAGGCGGCGCGAATTTCGGCTGCGGTTCGTCGCGTGAGCACGCTCCGATAGCGATAAAGGCGAGTGGTATTTCGTGCGTGATCGCGAAGGATTTTGCAAGAATATTTTTCAGAAACTCGATAAATATCGGTCTTCCGATACTTGAGTGTGCCGAAGCGTCGGCGGATATTGACGCGGGCGACGAGGTAGAGGTTGATTTCGACACCGGCGTTATCACAAACAAGACAAAGAACGCGATCTATCAGGCGGCGGCGTTCCCGCCGTTCATGCAGGAAATTATCAACGCCGGCGGGTTGGTGGAGTATATAAAGAAAGGGAAATAATCATGGGAGAATACAATATCGCCCTTATTCCGGGCGACGGAATAGGTCCCGAAGTGGTCGCGGCGGCGGTCACTGTGCTTGACGCGGTTTCGGCGAAGTACGGACATAAATTCAATTTTACGGAAGTGTACATGGGCGGCTGCGCCATTGATAAATTCGGCGTACCGCTGCCGGATGAAACGCTTGAAATATGCA
>CANPXG010000026.1 GCA_947585795.1 uncultured Clostridia bacterium | reverse complement strand
TTACCGTAACGCCTTCTCCGATCATGAGGGCGACGCTGCCGCTTGACTCGAACACAACATTGTCAAGGGTGAGAACGCTGCCGTCCGCGCTCATTCCTCTGGGGAGCTCCGCGTCGGAAAGAGCCTCGCCGTCCTTATTGTTTTTGCGGAATCCCGCCTCGGCGTCATAATATATGCCATAGTCGGCTGTCGGTGTGGTTGTGAACTCCACCATGTGATCCACACTGCCGTCAGAGCGAACGTAACCCGCTTGCTCCTTATCAAATGTAACGCTGCCATCCGTTTGGCTGCCTTTCACGGTATAGCTTCCCACAGGCTCGTTCCGCAGCTTTACGGCGGCGCCCACTCCCAAAAATTTAATAGCCGACCCGTCGCCGTCAACAAAAATCGAAACGGGACCACTCTCCTCCGTCGAGTCTTGCTCGCACAAACCGAATGATTCCGCAGAAGCATAATTAAGAGATTCACAGTCGATTTTACCGCCGTCAAAGGCGTTCAAAGATATTGCGTTTTGTTTCAGCGCAAGCCCCGCGGAAAGGTCGCAATAAGAATCTTCGATGACGTATGCCCCAAAATTGCTCCCTTCCCCTTCCGACGTGACATCTTTTGCAATACAGCCGTATGTCATTACATTCTCTCCGCCGCCTTCACCTTCGGCGTGCACGTCCGCGCCGTCACCGGCAAAAACTCTGTCGACAAACATGCCTACGCTCACTCCGCTTTGGGACTCCGTTTCCTCTTCCTGAGGCTTGAGTGAAACATATCTCGAACATGCTCTTACGGCTGTACCGCGTATGCTTATATTGCCGTCTGAGCTTATACCCGCCGAAATCGCAGTCGGAGCCGATGCGTCGATCACATCCCCGCCTGTCGCGTACAGTTTTCCTTTTCCGGATATGGACAGTGTACCGCCGCCGCCGAGAATGCCGCTGCTCCCCGTACGCGCACTTCTGCCTGTCGCGGTAAATAAGCCGTCAATTTCAAGATTGCAGCCGCCGTTGTACACAAGAGCTGTTGAGTTCATATTATCCGGATCATCACCACTCATTACGCTTGCCGTTACGCCCTCCGGAACTGCAAGCGTTGTGCCGGAAAACAGATACAGTCCTATTCCGCAGTTGGTTTCAAAGTGAAAATCATTCGTAAGCGTAAGAGTATCGCCTTCGCATATTGTGCCGGGGAAGCTTTCGAGCTTTTCGCCGTTATTTTTATATAATGCTCCTTCATCGGGCTTATATACAAGATAGTAGTCGGCTGCTTCTCCGCGTGTGATTTTTACATAGTCTACGCTTGTATGGTAAGCATACATGTACTTATGCTCACGGGAATTGAAATACGTCACTATCGCGTTTCTGCCGTCCGTTTTGCGGCTTCCCATTACGGTCACGTTACCCGTCGGATCCTTGTACTGTGTTTTGCTGATTCCGACATCATATACGCGCCGCTGATGATAAGCGTCATTGTTGCCTGCCGCGATTATTTCCGACGGTTCGGCGTTTTCACTCTCGTCAACGACAAACTCCACACCTCCGTATTCTATGTCTGAGGCGTCCTCCTCGCCATAGTTGTGGTAATATTCCGCTATGCCGTATCCGTATTCGCCGTTACCCGCGCGCGCGTAAATCGCGCTGCCGTTATCAACGGTTATTGTTCTTTTGCTTGTTCCCTCCATAATTTCGAGACCTATGGTGCGCATATCGTTGTCGGGATCTCCGTCATCGGGCGGCACGTTGCCGCCGTAGGCGTAAATTTCCGAGCCGTTTTTCGCCGATATACTGTCGGTCTGTATTCCATGTGAGAGCAGCGATGACTCGCCTCCCGCGCCAATCACAAGAGCGCCGTCATCGGCGGATAAAACGCAGTTTGCGGATAAAACGTCGGGAGATTGATCATATATTATGATACCATCGCACCGTTGAGCGTCGCTTGTCAAACACGTGCCTATAAGAGTTGCTTTATTTACACTTATCGAGCTGTAAGCGAATATGCCGGTGGAATCCGGCGCTTTTCCGCTTACCGCCGCGACAACTCCGCCTCCGCAAATGCTCAGACTGTCCGCAATAATACCGAAGCTTGACTCCGTGGCATGAAGGTTAACCGCAGCCAGATTACCGCTGTTATTCGTGTTTATTGTCAAATTACTGCCGAAAATACTTGAGCTTTCGCTTTTCTGTGACACATTGATTATCAGTACGGACGAATTATCCGGAATGCTGATTTCGGCGTCGGACGGTAACCAAATATCCGTATTTGCCGACGTAATTAACGCCATGTCGCCCTCGGGAAATTTCATTGTGTCGGCATCGCTTGTTATGCCGCCCAAATTTTCCGTCGATTCGGACTCCTCTTCCGTATCGCCGAATACCAGCGCCGTATCGCGGAGATTCAGAACATTTATATCCGCGCTCTCAAGCATTGCCGCAAGCTCGTCAGCCGTCTTGTTCTCGGCGTCCGTCCAGTCCACGTCCTCAAACTTGCCCCAATCGGTGCTGCCCCAGTCTATCGCGTCAATGCCGCCGGTATAGTTTCCTCCGGCTTCGACCGGATTTGTTATCGACGGACGAGTATTCTCGCCCTTCGGCGCGGCAAACGATACCGCAGGCATAAGCGATAAGGTCATTGATGCCGCGACTATATACGATAAAATTCTTTTTGCACATCTCATGGTGAGTGCCCCCCTCCCACAATTCTTAAAAATGTATTACTATTATATTTTACCACAAAATCGGAAAAATTTCAAATCGTTTCGTGCCGTATACGGGGCGTTTCGCGCCGCCTATCCTTTAAAAAGCACCCTGTAAAGCATTTTTTTGAAGCGGCACAAATTTTTTTCACCTGAAATTTTTCTCTCATCATGTTGAGCCGGCGTTTTTGAGGCAAAACATGGTAAAAATTAAACAAAACACGGTGATTTTTAAACATTTATACGTGTTTTTTGCGTCATTTTGGGTGTATTTTGCGTCATTTTGGGTGTATTTTTGTATCAAAACCGTTGATTTTTCATTCAAAAAAGTGCAAAAAATAAGCAAAACACGGTGATTTTTAAGCGGTAAAGCGTATTATTCGTGCCATTATAAGGGCGTTTCATGCCAAAACTGTTGAATTTTTATTCAATACAGGGTAGAATTACCTTGCGTTTAGTCAAAAATAACGTAAAGAAGTTGTAAAGGAGAAGAAAAAAGCAGGAGGTCGCGCTCAGTCTTGAACTGACCGTCATGACGGAAACACGCTTCCGCGCAGTAAACAAAATCACAGGCAGCTATAAGGACAGCACGGTCGTCGATATCGCGTGCGGATATTCACCGCGCGCGTTGAATGAACAGCTTAAGGATATGCCCTACATCGGCTGCGATCTGCCCATCGTGACGGACGAGATCGCTCCCGTTATCGGCGGGATGTGCGCCGAGCGCGGAATAAAGGACACAGAGTACCACAGCGTGGACGCGACAAATTACCGCTCGCTCCGTGACGCTCTAAACAATGTTGACGGCGAGATCACCATAATATCCGACGGACTGCTTACGTATTTCAATAACTCCGAGCTTACCGAGCTTTGCACGAATATACGCCGTTTGCTCAAGGAATTTGGCGGACGGTGGATAACGTCCGATACCGACGCGAACCCGCTTTTCATGGCGGCGCTCAAGGCTGTCCATGGTGAAGCGGCGTTCGAGGATCTGGTAAAGACGATGAACGTTTACGCGGAGCAGTCGGACACAACCATCGAGGTACAGAACATGACCGTTCTTGCTTACGATTTTGACAACACCATGAAAACTGTAACGAATTTCCTGCGTTCTGTCGGCTTAAAGTGGGAGCGCGTTCCCATGTCAGATTACGTGACGGGGATCGGCAGCCTTGCGGGCTACTCCGACGAGGCGAAGGCGGACTACATAAAGTCGCTCGAGAACGTGTACATTTGGATATTCACGCCCGACGAAGACTTTGAGGAAACGGAAGAAAATTATGAAAGCGACTCCTTTGGCGTGACGGCGAACGCTCACGGCGGCGAGATGAAAATAGCGCTTCGCGGCAGACTTGACTCGATAACCGCGCCGCAGCTTTTGGGCGTTTACGAGAAAACGGCGGCGAAGGAAAAGGCTCAGAAAATCGTCGTTGACGCGTCGGAGCTTGAATATATTTCTTCGGCGGGACTGCGCGTGCTGCTTCTTATGACTAAGCAGGTCGGAGAGGGCAACCTCTCCGTCACGGGACAAAACGAAACGGTTCAGACGATATTTGATCAGACGGGCTTTAGCGATATTTTAAACTGCTAAAATATTAAATGCCTTTGAGCTATTTACTCAAAGGCGTTTTTTTGTTTGGTTTATTTTTTCATAAGCTCCATGCCAGCGTTCCATGCCGTGCCGACCTTTTCGCCGGTAACGTAATATCCGTTTTGGAACTGGTCAAACATGAGCGCGTGAAGCTTCGCGGGATCGACCTTGCCGTTTTCCGACAAGACAGCCTCCTCCGCCTTGACGTTGACGATTTTTCCGACTATGCCGTCAACGTAGTCGGTGTGCAGAAATTCAAGCAGCTCACATTCCATGACGACAGGAAATTCCTCGATGATGGGCGCATGTACCTTGTCGCTCTTAACGGCGCGGTATCCCGTGCGCTCAAACTTGTCGTCGATTTTGTTGCCCGAAGCGATGCCGAAAAAGTCAGCCGCGTCCATGTGAGCCTCGTCCGCAAGAGCTACGGTAAACGCCTTGCTTTCCTTGATGTTAAGCCACGTTTTCTTACCCTCGCCGATGAACAAAATAATTTTGTCCATATCGCATATCTGTCCCCATGCGGCGTTCATCACGTTGACCTTTTCGTCCTTGTCATACGCTGCAACCATTAGCACGGGCATCGGGTATACCGCCTGAACCAAGCCTAGATCCTTTTTCATTTTATTCATTCCTTTCATTTTTATTGACTTTTTTGTGGGTTACTCCCCTATTCTGTTTATCATGTTCGCCAAATATCCCGCGCCGAAGCCGTTGTCGATATTGACGACGCTTACACCGCTGGCGCACGAGTTTAGCATTGAAAGCAGCGCCGAAAGCCCGCCAAACGACGCGCCGTAGCCCACGCTTGTCGGTACGGCGATAACGGGACAGTCGGCAAGTCCGCCGACTACGCTCGCAAGCGCGCCCTCCATTCCCGCGACGGCTATTATGACCTTCGCGCTCATAATGTCCTCCGCGTGCGAAAGCAGTCTGTGAAGTCCCGCCACGCCCACGTCGTAAAGACGCGTGACGCGGCTTCCAAGTGCTTCGGCTGTGAGCGCGGCTTCCTCAGCGACAGACATATCGCTTGTGCCGCCGCTTGCGATAACTATATTTGATTTTGTGTCGGGCTTTGGCATTTCTCCGACTATTCCTATTTTTGCGATCTCGTGGTACGTAAGCGGAAGTTTTTCGCCCACAACCTTTGCGGCTTCCTTGCTCATGCGGGTGATAAGGACGGTTTTTTGTCCGCCGTCGTGCAGTTTTTCGGCAATCTTTGTGATTTGCTCAGGTGTTTTGCCCGCGCCGTATATCACCTCCGCCGCGCCCTGACGTATGCCGCGATGGTGGTCTACCTTCGCGAAGCCCAAGTCCTCAAAAGGCTCTATTTTGAGCTTGAGCATCGCGCTGTCAATATCCGTCTGTCCCGAGGCGACCTCCTCGAGCAGTTTTTTTAATTCCTTCTGTTCCATTTATAAAACCTCATTCATGCTGCCCGTTCTGTACCCGCCCAAGTCGAGCGAAACATATGTAAAGCCGAGCGATTTTAAGTAGTCGTACACGCTGTCCGATTTTTCGAGTATTTTCGGAAATTCGTTTTTGCTAACCTCAATTCTTGCCATGTCCCCGTGTACGCGGACGCGTACCTGCGTGAGCCCCATGTCAAGAAGGTATTGCTCCGCCTTATCGACCATGCCGAGCTTTTTCTCGGTAATCGTTTCGCCGTAGACGAACCGTGACGCAAGACACGCGAACGACGGTTTTTCCCATGTATCTAAACCCAATTCTTTGGATAATTCTCGTATTTCGTTTTTCGTAAGTCCCGCGTGGCGAAGCGGGCTTTTGATATTTTGCTCTTTGACCGCGATAAGCCCGGGACGGTAGTCGCCGTTGTCGTCAACGTTCGAGCCTTCCGCGATGTTTTCTATGTTAAGCTCCGCCGCCGCTTTTCGCATTTTTGTAAACAATTCCGTTTTGCAGAGGTAGCAGCGATTTTTCGGGTTCTCGGCGAAGCCGTCGATTTTTAATTCCTCGGACTGTACAATTATCTGTTTTATCCCTTCCTTTTCGCAAAACTTCTTTGATTCGTTAAGCTCACGCTCGGGGAACGAACAGGAGCGCGCCGTTATCGCGACGCACCTGTCGCCTAAAACATCATGCGCGGTCTTTAAAAGGAACGTGGAGTCCACGCCGCCCGAAAAGGCGACCGCGACTGATTTCAGTGATTTTATATATTCCTTTAAATCGTTATATTTTTCGTTCATGCCATACGCTCCTTATGAAATATTTACTTGCTCATGTCTATCGTGACGATGTTCATTTGGTAGATGTAATTGTACATAATTTCTTTGGCGACCTGCTGCGCCATGTGTACGCCTATTTTTGAGAAGTCGTCTTTGTCGTATGTAAAGTCAAGCGGATCGTACCTGTCGGCTGTGTTGCGTATCATGATGCGGAACGTGTTTTCGTCGGAGAACAGCTTTATGTCCATAAGCTCGCGGTTTTCGTTTATCTTCTCGTTCGTGATTTGTGAGTGGGCGATAAAGTCAGCCGCAAGCTCCTCGAGGCACAGCGCGCTCATGTACGCCGTGCGCGGCTTTGCGCCGTTGCTCTCTAAAAAGCTCTGAATTTCAGCCGATAAGCCGCTTATGTCGGTGTTGTTGTAGCGTATGCTTATGTCCTTCATCGGTACGTTGTCGCGCACGCTTTCGTCGAGGAAGAGTATGTCGTCAGCCGACGGCTTTAATTTGCGTCTGCACAGAACGAACAGGAGCGCGAATATTATAAGAAATACCGTTTCGCAGCCGCCGTACGCGAGCCACATTCCGTTGTAGCCGAGTTTCGGCACGAGTATAAACAGCATTATCGGTATTATTATAGAGTCGGGTATCACGGCGAACGCGAGCGAGAGCAGCGGTTTGCCGACAGCCTCGTAGAAGCCTATCATGACGTATAGGAGAAGAGCGATCGGCATAAAGGCAGCCGCAACGTATACGCCGGTGCGGATAAGGCTCTCCATGCCCTCCGCGCCGCTTCCGTTCATGTAAATATTTATTATCGGTGTGAGCAACGCGAAAATGACCGCAACCCATATCACGGCGAAAATGTATGTGATTTTTAAGCCCTCAGCGAGCGTTTTCCTGATGCCGTTTTTGTCGCGAGCGCCGTAGAATATTCCCACCATCGGGGACATCGCCGCGCGCATTCCGTCGGAAACGGTCAGCATGAGGCATTGTATACTGTTTAAAATCGAGTAAACGGCAAGTCCCGCCGTGCCGAGAGTGACGACGACAATGTTGTTTATAACGCTGCCGGCAATGCCCTCCGCGAAATTGTCGGCGGAGGTCGGGAAGCCGTATTTGAAAATCGCTTTAGCGTCGGAAAACCTGAAGCGGTAAAGCTTGGGCATAATCGGCAGTTTTCTGCGTTTCATTGACACGATGCAGCAGAGCATACTCATAAATGTCGCTATCCATGAGCCGATGGCGAGTGCGGCAACGCCGAGGTTTGTGCATTTCACGAGCAGTACGGACATCACAACGTTTAGTACGAGTTCGATGACAGTTGACAGCGTAACGTCGTTTTGGCAGCCGTGGACGCTCAGTACAGCCGTGAAAATGAGCTTTATGCCGAGGAATACGAAGTACGGCGCAACAAATCTTAGGTAGAGCGCCGAAATTGCCTCGATTTCCGGTTCGTTCGCGCCGCAAAGGCGTACTATGCCGTGCGCAAATACTTCGGAGCCGACGAGAAACAGCGTGCACAAAAGTATTGTCACGAGCATGCCGAGTGACGACAGTCTTTTTGCCCTTTCGTTGTTTCCCGCGCCCATCGCGACGCTCATGCCAAGCTCCACGCCAGCCGCTATCGCGTTCATAAGCGCCGCGGCTACTATCGTGACCGGCGCGGCAACGCCTATCGCCGCGATGTGCGTCGACGTGAAGAAAAAGCCCGCCAGCATCGCGTCTACCATTGTTAAAAAGTTTATCGCAAGTATTCTTAAAAAGCACGACGGGAACATTTTTGTCACGGAACGTCGTATTGTGCGGTTGTTGCCTATCGTTGTTTCATTTGTCATTAATTGCACCTCACCGGAAATAATATGCCGTAGATAATTTTAGCATAGTTTGATGTGTATTGCAAGTATGTTTGAGGTGAAAACACAGAAAAAGCGATCACCGATGGTAATCGCTTGTGGGGGTTATTGTTCGAGGAGGTTTGTTTTGTTAGGCGCGCATATGGGTGTGATGGCGTTCAGGGTGTTCCAGAGCATTGCCTTAATTTTTGTATTTGCCAAATCCATGTTTTCAAATGTTACGGTTTGGTCGATCGGTTTTGTGTGCACTGATTTAAGCGCGCCGATTTCATCATATACCGCCAGAATAACCTCACCTTGAATATCTTCACAATTCAATGTGCTTACTGTCACGCTGTTATCGGTAGTTTCAGAGATGGATACAGCCGGGCACTTTTCTATCTTGGCGGTAATCGTAACGTCATGGTCGGGCATACACATGGTTGTGGTGATACTTGCCGCATCCGCAAAAATATCCTCGTCGGTGTCGGTGTACTTGGCATGGCAGGTGTCTTCTTATCCGCATAATCCACTAACGGCATCATTCCGTTTACGCTGTCCCAGAGCATTGCCTTAATATTATAATTCTCTCCATTTACACCGTTGAATACAACCCTATCCGAAACCGGCTTAGCATCAACGTACTGCAGCGTGCCGCTGTTATCGTATGCCGCGAGAATAATCGTTCCGTCGGCTAATCTCGCGCAGCCTGTCGTTTGAACGGTTACGCTGCTGCTTGTGACATCGGATATGGCTATCGATCTTTTCTCAATCGTTGCGGTGATTTCAACATTGCGCGACGGCATACAAATTGTCGTTGTCTGACTGTCCGCATCGTCAAATATATCTTCTCCGATATTTGACTCCCAATTTACAAATTCATAACCGTCCGGAACATACGCCGTTATTTCGGGATTTTCGCCCGGATACAGCTGCTTTGATAAATCAAATGTCGAGAAATATCCGCGGTTCAGCTTGGCGGTATACTGTCTGCCGCCCGCGTTTTGCGAATCGAAATCGGAATCGATGCTTCCGCTGTATTCGTCCTTGATAACGTAGCTGCTCATATTGCTTCCGTTGTCTGTCGACGTGTATTCCGTTCCGTTCTCAAGCGCTATATCGTTGAAATTTACTTTTCTCGTTTCATTCTGCTCGTCGTCATATTCGGTAACGGTAATATTCATAGTGCCGGTATCGTTTCCGACATATCTTATGTCATATTCGTTATCGTCGTAGAAATATACTGTTTTCTTATCGCCTTCCACTACTATGGTAAGATTGTTTTCATCCGAGCAGTACGGCTTGTTATCCACAATCGAGCCTTCCAGCCCGCCCGAGGAATTGTATAGGTACACGTCTACAGGGCAATTTATATTATATTTTTTCATTATACGTTTATCTGATTCGTCAAGTAAATGTTTATATTGCTCATATAAATCATAATCGTCTTCCTGCAGTTGGAAAATCCACGATGTAAGTACGTTTTCGTGTTCTAAATTATAATCTTTTTGTATGCTGTCAATTTCCTTCTTTCTGTTCTCAACACCATTGTTTCCAAGAACATGATTAAGCGTTCCGGCAGCGGAAGACCCCACTGAATCCGCAAAATCGCGAGCATAATCACAATCTGCGTCAAGCATATTAAACATTATGTCGATTGCTTTGTTATACACTCCGGCATTTGATTCTGTTTTTGATTTTTTATACTTGCTTTTCAAATTATTATATGTCTTTTTTAAAGTATCCTCCGCTTCGACAACCGCTTCCATATCAAGATATTTTTCGCATATTTCATCGGTATTAAACGCAACATTACTAACGAATTTTCCTGCATCATATGCTGCCTTAAACGCATATGCCGCAGGGTGCGCTGCTTTAAAGGCATCTGTCACAATGTCCCACATTTTATCGAGCATATATTGTGCTACGCCTTTACCCGCAGACCCTGCAAAAGCCATAGCCATTTGATTGACAAAATCCTTATCGCTTGCATTCATCACACGAATACAATCCGATAAGGCAGCTTTCATATCATTATCGGTGGCTGTTTTATACATTTCGCTCATAACTTGTTTCATAGAATCATTAAGTTGACGCATATTTATGTAGTTTGCCAGCAATTCAAAATATCCTTCTATATCATTTGCGTAATCCATCCCGCTGCTTATAATTCCTACATATTTTTCAAAATCGCCTGTGCCGTATTTTGATTTAAAAAATCTTTCCGAAGCTTGTTGAAGCTCATTCTTTTCATCATATGTCATATCCGATATTTTCTTACTTCCTATGACATCAAAATTAAATATATTCTTTGCTATTGAAGTTATATCTTTGGCTAAATTCAATTCATCTATTTTTGAGTTTTCTTCTATCGTGTCCACTATCTTATAGTCCACAGAGGTTTGGAACATCTTAAATATAATTGCTGAATACAAGTCCTTTTTTTCAATGGTGTAATCCGCAATCTTGGAAATACTTTCGGTTCCGTCTGCGAGTTTAGTTATGCCATCCCAAGCCGATGTTGTTGTATACAATCCGCTGTCAATTCCGGCATTAAAAAATATATGACTCGGAGTATTTGTAAGGTTAAAATAATAATTCTCCATTGTGTTGCCCGAATTGTTATTCATTAGATATTCCGCGCGGTATTTGTTCACCTCGAAGTCGTGTGATTCTATTTCCGGCTCCGGTGTTGTTGACGGAATAAACGGCCCTACTGTAGGAATTGGTTCTGTCGAACTCCCACTACCTTCAACGGTATACGGATTCTCGATGGTACCCAAGCCTGATTTAAAGACAGCATATGACATATTCAAATAGAAAGCAGGTCGTATGCCACTTTGAAGCGTGTCAGCGGCCTCTGCATTCCCTGTAACCAATCCAGTTTCTATTACAGCTCTAACTAAAGTTCCGTTATTGTATTGATTTGCATTGGGAGTACGTAGGAGAGTGCGCCATGGTTTATTTATATAAAGACTTCCATCCTTATGTCCGTATTTCTCAACTACGATGTTTGTAGGATATCCAATGTAATAATCACCTAAATTTTTATACACTGTGTTTATCTGATTAACATCAAGTAAAAATACGGAATCTGCAACTTTTTCTTTATATGCAGTTGTGTTAGCATTAGTAACTACATTTTGTATATTGGTATTAAATTCATGTATTGCACTGCCATATTGACTCATATTTTCATATTCAAACTCACCAATTAATGAATCCTGAGAAACCGATTTAATTAATTGTAACTCTTTTGAGGTAAAACTCTTTAAAAAACCTTCTTCGTTACTATATGATGGAGCATTTCCGCAAGGCCATGTTGTGTTTCCGGCGGATTCATTTGAGTTTAACCATGCTCGTATATTTGAATCGGCCCAGTTGTTTGATCCGTTCGATAGACGTGCACTATAGTATCCACCATGTGAACCCTGCGTATTTTCCCCAGCAGCATCAAAAGCTTTAATATCAATTATTTTATCACTGAGCATAAGTGGTCCGTTTCCGTCTTTATCCACACACCGCCACAGTATCGGTTCGCCAAAATACGTACCCATTTGAATATAGTCACCAATTTGAATATCAGTTTTGGCACTAACTGATATTATCGGCATTGTTACTACAACTATGGCTATTGCTACAACAAGACCAACTAACCTTTTCCTCATAAAAATCACCCTTTTTCTAAAAAATTGCAAATTAAAGCGAGCCGTATAAACCCACAGCGGCGTACCAAAAAACGCCACCTTGATTTAAAATGCTGCGACACACTTTCATACAATCGAATTGATAGGTATAACAATCAAAGCGTGCGCCTTTTAACAAGCGCAAGCATTACGATTACAGAAATATTAAGATGTCGTGGCTATATCCAATATACCACAATATGGCGCGATTGTAAAGATGTAAATTGCGACTATTTAAGTATCTTCGGGACGGGGAGTATTGATGCAAGGAAGGCGGCGGAGAGTATGTAAATAATATCGCTCACAGGGAAGCATAACAGCAACAATAGTGCAACCGCCAGCGGCTTTCGCATAATGGTGGTCATAACCGCCGCAGCCGATATTGAAATTGCGAAAACGGGATCTATCCCGAACGCGGCAGAGCAGGCGTAGCCCAAGCAGACTCCGGCAAATATCGACGGGAAAAAGCTTCCGCCGCGCCAACCGAAACGTATACACATGTTTATTAAAAATACCTTTATAACAGGTATTATAAACAGCAGATACAGCGGATATTGGGCGTATGTTTCGGTGAGCTTTTGAATCTCCTCCTCACCGGAGAACATCGCGATCGGGAACACTGTACCGATTATTCCCAAAACAAGTGCAGCGATAACCGCCATTATAAAGTATCTTTCGCCAAGCTTTTTCGCCGCCGCTTGTGTCAATTTGTCAAAAATCATGTACACGTAGCCAAGGGCAACGCTTATCGCCAGTACGGGTACGGCAAACAACAGCTCGCCTCTCTCTATCGACACTTTTTCAAAGTGCGGCATTCCGGCACCTAAGCCGAAAAATTTGCCAAGCAGCATGAATATACCGAAACCCGCCAGTACGGCGCAAAATATCGCGGTCGTTTTCGACGCCTTCGGCAGGACAAATTCATCGTCGTCATTTTCTATCGGTTCTATAAATCCGAAAAGCGGGGAACGGAACACGATACCCAGCGTTGCCGAAATGCCTATGTCCGGCAGCTCGGACATGTACTTGCCAGCATATTTGAAATTATCGCCCGCCCAGCAGCAAAGTCCAACAATAACTCCCGTAAGTCCCGCCTCGGGACCTATCGCTCCGCCGAATATCAGCGGCATCAGTGCGGCGATAAGCATGAGCAAAACGTTATGATACGGATACCTGCCGTCGCGCTTGTACTTTGCCATGACCTGATGCATGTCATCGGGACACGGTCCGTACTTCTTCTGTATTATTCCAATCACAATGCCGCCCAAAAGGCACAACAGTATTGTGTAACCCGGAATATGTACGGCGCTCGGAATATAGTCCCAAAGTAATTCGATGAGCAGGTGCATAACGCGCATGAATGCCCAGATTATTCCGCCTATGACCGCGCCTGCGGCGGCGCCGAGCAATATAAAAACGATCCCGTTACTGTTCTTTGTTTTCATTTTTTATTTCCTCCTATGATAGTCATGCATATACAGTATATCATATCCACCTATGGATAGGTCAATAGGCATTTTAGAATTTCACAAAATAAATATCCACCCGTACAGTGGGTGGATATTTATTTTGATTAGGGGGAAGATAGCATGGTTTGTGCTATCTGATTTTTATTTTTTTCGGTACGGACAACGGTTTTAAAGCTTTGTCCCAGAAGTACAGCGCTATGACATCTCCGTCCTTAGCCATGTGTTCAAATGCCGAATTTATATTCAGCCTTTCGTTAACGCCAAGATTTACTACGTTTTCAAGTGAAACGCTTAGTAATGCGCCGTCCTTGCTGTATACCGCTATATACGCGTTTCCGTTTATTGCTTTATCGGTATTGTTGTTTATCTCGGCAGATATTTTACCGCTTTCCCCTATTGAAGGATAATCCGTGATCGTCAACATCGGTTCTTTCCAGTCGGCGGTGTATTCCACGTCGCCAACGCTGTATTGCGGAATTTTTGTAACGAGCCGTCCGTTCTCGTCACGCCATCCTGCGAAGTCGAAGCCGTCGCGCGTTACATGGTTCGCGTCCGGCAGAGCGACCGCGTCGCCGTAGGTGTATTCGGTTATATCATATCCGTCATCGATCGTTCCGCCGTTCGGGTCAAGCGTTACGCTGTATGTTTTCGGGATCTCGGTAAACTGTGCCGCGAAAACCGTATCGACAGTCAGGGGCTTTGTTATATCGTTGTTCCAGCCGCTAAATTCGTATCTGTAAGCGTCCGTTTCCGACTTTGTTGGAGTTTCGCCGTGATATTGCGGCAGCGAGCCCTGAGTTATATGCTCGGCATATAACAAGTTGTCGTCACCGTCGACAAAGGCTGCGGTAACTGTATTTGCAATTCCCACAACGACTATCTTTGAACGTCCGTGAAAGTCCTCGCCGCTTTGTTTTATGCGCACATAGTATATGCCGGCTTCCAAGCCCTCTATACGCGTCTGTCCGTTTTCGACCGATATCCATTCGTCTGTTTGTGCCTTGCGGTATTCCATATACGATCTTACACCTATTATCACGCCATCCGCGGAGTTATCATCCGCAGCGCGGAGGGCGGTAATTCCGTCCGGTGCGGCAGGACGTGCCTTCACGCTGACAGTTATGGGATCGCTGTCGGTGTGATAGCCGTCGCGTGCCTTTTTGATGATTTGTATATCGTGTCCGAAGTATATTTCCTTTATCGGGATAGTGCCGTTTGTGACCGTCACCGACAGTGACATAGCTTCGAGAAGTATAAGGTAGTCGCCGTCCTCAAAATTGCCGAGCGTTTCCGCCTCATAGTCGGTTACAACATCGCTTTCGGAAATAATGTCTTCCTTTGTCACCGTTGTATCCCAATGCGCGGTATACGTCTTGTCGCCGGTTTCGTCCGAGGCGATGCGCGTGACCTTATTCCCCGCTTCGTCGTACCAGCCGAGGAAGTCACAGCCGCCCTTTGTGATCTCGTCCGCCGTCGGTAAATTCCTCGGTTCGCCGCAGGTATAGCTTGTAATATCGCTGCCCGGCGCGAGCGTTCCGCCGTTTGTATCGAGCGTCACTTTGTACTTCCTCGAGGTTTCGTCAAATACCGCGACGTATGCTGCGTCGCACGTTACAGCCATAACGGACGGGTACCAGCCGGCAAATTCGTAAGAATTGGTGTCGGTGCTGTCCTTTGTTGGAATCGAGCCGTATGAAGGCATTGTTCCGTAGAGGCAGGTGGTTTGGCTCGTTACGCCGTTCACTATCCATGTTATAGTGTACTCGTTCAATACGCTGTCGAATTGAGCCGTGTATATCGTATTCTCGCTGATGGGTTCGTTCGGATTTTTGTCCCAGCCGCTAAATTTGTATTCATACTGTGCGGTGCTTTTCTTTGTCGGAAGCGGATCGGTTTCGGTATATTCGGGTGATGCGCCCTCCACAACCGTTTTGATTTTCACAGCCTTGCCGTCACCGTCCACAAAGACTGCCAAAACGTAGTTCTCCACACCTACCGTAACTTTCACTTCTTCGCTCGCGAATGCGGAGTCAGTTGATTTGTAGCGTACATAATATATGCCCGCCGTCAGGCTATACGCTTGCGATTCTCCGCTTCCGACAGAAATCCATTCCGTATCGTCAGTATTGCTTGCGAAACGGTACTCCATGGCATTGCTCAAGCCCGTGATCCGTCCGTCCGCTGCTTCAAGCTTAGACGCATTTACTCCGTTAGCGCTTACCGGTGCTTCGGGACGCTCGTCCACCTCCGTATATACACGTATACTGCTTAGGTAGTTCTCGTCGCGCGCGATCCTCATTATATCTATTGTATTACCGAAGTAATCTTCACTGATGGGGATCGTTCCCGTGTCTGTTACCTCAACAATTTCCGAATGAGTTCCGCATACGACAAGGTATTTTCCGTTCTCAAATCCGCCAAGCGTTTCATTTGCGTAATCGGTCACGATATCGCTTGAATCGATAATAGTTTCACGCTGTCTGACTTTCAGCCAACGCGCGGTAAATTCCTTATCTCCCACCTCCGTGATACCTATCTCTACATGCTTAACGCCATCTCCGTCATACCAGCCGAGGAACGAGTAGCCGTTTCTTACCGGTGAAGGAAGTGTGGTCCCCGCGCCTGCCGTGTACTCCGTAACAGTTCCGTCGGTCATTTCTCCGCCGTTCGGATCAAGCGTTACCTTATATGTCCTCGGCAGTCTTTCAAATGATGCCGCATATATCGCGTTGCCAGTTACTTCTTCAAGCTCGGGATACCAGCCGCTGAAATTATACGAATACCACGCGTTGCCTTCGCGCTGCGGCTCGGAGCCGTAACTTGGCATTGTGCCGTAATCATATGTTTCCGTCTTTTTGACCGTTCCGTTAGCGATCCAGCGTACGGAGTATGAGCGAAGAACATTATTAAACCGCGCGGTATAAACCGTGTCCATAAAAATCGGTTCGGATATATCCTTATCCCAGTCGGTGAACGTATAATCATACTGCGCCGTGCTGTTCTTTGTCGGCACGGAATCAGCTGCCAAATCATACGTCGGCACGGTGCCGCTTGGGATATTTTCCGTCTTAAGTATGACATCGTTTCCGTCCACAAATGTTGCGGTAACTTTGGACTTTACACCTACTGCGACTATGGCAACTCTTCCCGCGAACGCATCGCCGCTTTGCTTAACGCGGACATAATACGCGCCCGCCGGCAGATTTTCCACTTCGTCGGAGTCAACAGAAATCCATTTTTCATCTTTTGCGGAACGGTATTCCATTCCTTCGGTCAAGCCGATTATTTTACCCGTATTTGAATCCTCCGTGTCAGCCTTGATCGCTTCAAGTCCCTCCGGCGCGGCAGGTTTATCCGGTATGCTTACGGTAATGCGTTTGCTTACGGTATAATTACTGTTTCTCGCCGTTTTCACGATCGTAATGTCCTTACCGAAGCAGCCTTCTCTTATATTTATCACTCCTTCCGCGCCGACGGTTTCGTTATATATCACGTCACCGCAAATCAGCGCATAATTGCCGTCTTTAAAGCCTTGAAGCTGCTCGGCGGCATAATCGATTTTCACGTCCTCGCTGCTTATAATGCTCTCGGGCTTGGGCTGTACCTCTACTATAACGTCAAGCGTTTCACAGCAGTAATTCTGAGTGTCGTTGGGAGTGAATACGGCTTTAAATGTGTGCGTACCCACGGTTCCGACCGATGTCGATCGCTCGTCCTTCCACGCATAGCCGGCGGGAAGCTCTATATCCTCAAGCGTGTCGCCGTAATACGCCTGATACGTCAGGCTGTCCGCGACCGACGGCAGATGCGCCTTTAAAATGCTGTACTCAACCGTGATCACATTTTCTCCCAATGTCGCCGTAACCCTGTAATCGCCTGCGTTCACAGCAGAATCAACGACCGTGTAATCACTGCCGTCAAACGGTTTATAGTAATACGTGATCACAGGAACGTCGTCCGTTTTAAGCGTATCGACAATTATCGGCGGGTGAGGCTGCTTGTCATAGACGTAATCTCCCGAAGGCTCGCCAAGGGTGAAGCTTCCGCCGCCGCTGTCAGGGCAGGCATCATCAGTGCATTGCGCGGTTATTGTATTGCCGTCCCGCGTATATGTCCATGTATGAATATGCTCCGAAGTATATACAATGCTCGGATAGCTCGCGGCACCGTTGTAATTACTGTCGCCCTCGGTCCTCGCGTACGCATAATACCTCGTGCTCGGTTCAAGACCTTCAAAAACGGGATTTGTGCGCCATACAAGCGGCAGGACCTTGTTATCGTTGTCTTTGTCGGAGTATATGCTGTTAAGAAGCTTCTCGCTGATTAAAGCATACGATACAGTGCCGTGGATGTCCATCGGCTTCAAACGTATCGTCGTTGCGCTGTTGCCTGCCATTTCCGGCGGATCTATCACCTGATCCTGTTTTTGCATGATCACTCTGATGTCGAACCGAACGGGTTCAAGGTCAAACGGAGATTGTATTGAGAACAACGTAAATTCGTCACTTTTCACAGGCTTTCTTTCCGCTTTTATTGTGATTTTGTAAATTCCCGTATCAACGCCCGCCGGTATGACAAGGCTGTCACCGAAGGTATACGCCTCGTCACAGTTTCCGTTTTCAACGATCGTGTATGTGAATTTACCCGATGTGTCACTGAGTTCTCCCATCTCTCGCGGCGCCGCAAAGCGCACGTGCTCGGACAAGTCAATTCTGCTCTCTGTTCCGTAGGTCATGCGGATAATTCTGTCGGTGTTATTTCCGCCATACATTTCCTCGCCTACGGCGTAAAGTACCGTATCACCCGTGATTGGCGGCGTAAATTCCGTTTTTGCCTCCGTATCCGCTGTCCACCATTTGAACTTGTACTGATCGTCCGTCGGAACTTCGGGATATGTAATTTCGCCGTCGGCGTTTATATATTCCTCGTGGTATAGCGCCTCTTCAAAGGAGCCGTCCTCCTGTTCCGCGTCCTTCATAAACGTCACCTTGTATACCACCGCGTTATCGTCCGATGAGAATGTCGGATGAGTGTCGCTTCCGATACGCTGCCGCCACGGCTTATTTTCGGATTCGCCGTTAAGCTCATGCGTGAGTATTCCGTCCGACAAATCATCACCGGCATTATGTGATGTAACATTTGTGAGCGTACCGTCCGCCACATTGGGAAGTCCCGATGAGTTACCGTGCGTTATGAGCTTTATTTGGCTTCCCGCCGTACCGACAAGCTGCGCGGTATTTCCGTTCGTGCCGCTTACCTCTCCTGTATTATACATAACGGACGTGTACGCACCGCCTGCAGGTGACGCGGAAATTCTGCCCGCGATGCCTCCTGTGTAATAATCTCCATTACCGCTTCCGGTAACGCTGCCGATATTATACAGATTTTGTCCCACGCCCGTGAGTGCTCCGACGATACCGCCGGTATCGCGTGAGCCTCCGATAACGGTACCCTCGTTGCCGCACTCCGTAATGCGAGCGCCGCTTTCGCTTTCGGCAAAGCCGACGATACCGCCGGTATATGCTCCACCGTTCGTCACGCTTCCTTTATTGATGCAGTCCGTTATCGTGCCGCCACTCTGTCCGGCGATCGCGCCGACTTTTGCGGTTGACCTTGACGCTCTTACCGTCGCCGACTCGATCGTTAAATCCTTTACCTCGCTCTCATCGCTCAAACGCGCGAACAGACCGACAAACTCCAGGTCGGAATTTATGTACAGACCTGAGATTTTATGGTGATTTCCGTCGAACGTTCCGTCAAAAACGTACAGTGCTTCACCTATGGGCGTGATTTGTTCGTACGCAATTGCCGAACCGTCGCTCGTCAGACCGCCAAGGTCTATATCCTCGGTGAGAATGAAATGCAGTCCCGTTGTGTCGTTTCCGCTGTCAACATATTTCTTCATTGCCTCAAACGACAGTTTGTCGCAGATTTCATACGGGTCCTCCGCTGTTCCGCTGCCGTTGAGCTCGCCAAGTGACATGGCGTGCGTTTTCTCCCAGCGCAATACAGGTCTTTGAAGCTCCTCGTCCATTATCCATACATTTGCGAAATCCCAATCCGTAAACGTTTTTATGTCGGCAAGCTTATCCTTGCTGACGCTGTAATCGTTTACAATGTCGCCTTGTCCTCCGTTATAATCCATGTAAGCAAAATCTGCGCTGCCATAGAGCCAGTAGGTCGAGATCGAGTTAATTTCTCCCAGATACTCGTACGGCACGTCTTCGTGCCACCAATTATCCCCGTATGCGGTTGCGGCGATACCGCAGCAGTCTATGCCCGCCGAGTCGCTTCTTACAGGTCCGTAGTTATAGCAGTTGGTTATATCTGTTATATTACCCGAATAATCAGTTTTGCCTCCGACCGCGCCGACAATTCCGCCGGCGCTGCCGCGTACTACTAATGAGTATGACTTTTCATCGGGCGTAATCGCATCGGCTCCGACACGAACCTCGCCGTCGTTGAAGCAGTTAAGGATCGACGCTTTATACTGTACATATCCGACTATGCCGCCTACCGCGAATTCACCGAATACATTTCCCGAATTGTGACATTCGGCTATTTTTGCGCCGTTATGCGAAGAGATGCCGCCCGCAATACCTCCGGTATATGTGTTGCTCGCTTCCGTGTCGGAGGCGATTATATTCACTGTGGATGAGCAGTCTGTAATTTCGGTTCCGTCCACGTCTATCTCGCCTATTATTCCGCCGGTTGAAATATAGTCCTTGCCGCCATTGACCGTTATTGAGCCATTGGCGGTACAATTCCTGATTCTCGGAGTGCCGCTGCCGCTTGTTTCATTGGCTATAAGTCCCCTGCGTGCGTCGTCCACATCGTTTGCATTTACGTTCGCGTTAACGGTACAGTTTTCAATCGTTCCGGCGACGTTGTTCGCAATCAGACCTCCGTAGCTGTTATTTTCCGCGGTTACGGAAAGATTTTTTACAACCGCGTTTGTGCCGACGGTGGAGAAAAGTCTTACGAATTTATCGGTTGCCGCCGTTATTTCGTTGCCGTTTCCGTCAAATGTTCCTCGGAATGTGCCTGTCATATAAGTGAAGCCGCTGTTCTCGTCAATGACTATATTCTTTGTCATTTTAAAGAATTCACCCTCAAAGTTTACTCCGCCGGAAATGGATTCCGATAAATCAATTAAATCCTCGACATCGTCAACTATATACGGATTTTGCTCGGTGCCGCGTTTTCTTAGCACCGGTCTTTTAAGCTCTTCGTCCATTTCCCAGATAAAGGTTAGATCCCAGTTCTTAAAGGTGTCGGCATCTGCAAACTGCTCCGAGCTTATTCCTTTCGCGTCGCTAAGCTCACTCTTTGTGCCGTTGTCGTTGAGGAAATAGCAGTTTTCCAGCGGCGTATCGTACGGTTTCCTGTTGGTGCTCACTCCGTAAGTGCTTTTCGGACCGATAGGATAGGTGCCTTCCGTTTTTTCGGAATAGTTATAGCAGTTTTCGATTTTGCCGGTCGGCATTTCTCCGTACAGCCCGCCTCTGGGGTCTATAACATGACCGCCGGCGTTTTCCTTCGCATATATCCTGCCGTCGTTATAGCAGTTTACCATAATAAGGTGATTTTCATCGGGTTTAAATGTGCTCTGGTCGGTATTGCGGGCCGTTACGGAGCTGACTATTCCGCCGCTTATCACCTGCGCGTCGGCTATATCGGAGATTTTGGAAAAATCCATATAAATATCACCGTGGTTTTCGCAGCCCTCAATAACGCTGTCATTGTCAGAGTTTGCGTCTATTGAACTGATAATACCCGCAAGCTTTCCTTTGTAGGTGTACTCTGTCAGCTGCGGCGTGTCCATTTTTATGTCGCCGTTGTTGGCGCAGCTCTTTACGCCGGTGCCGTCAGAGCTGTAATATATCTGGTCAACTATACCTGCTATTCTTCTCTCTTTAAATATAATTTCGAACCAAGACGAATCGGGATGTTCCTCAAGGTCATCATTGGCTATTGTCAAATCACCGTTGTTAACGCAGCCCTTAACAACATAATTCACATATCCCGCAATTCCGGCAACGACGCTTATTGTTGACTTTACCGTTATGCTTCCGTTATTCACGCAGTCCGTCACCGTATCCGCATTTCTGGCTATACCGGCTGCATAACCTTTGAAATTGTCGGTAGAATTGCTATATGCCTTAAATATGCCGCTGCCATCGATATTTATATCGCCATGATTGGTGCATCCCGAAATGGTCAGTCCGTCTTTCGCGTTGCCGACAACAGTGCTTATATCAACACCGTGCATATGGTCCACTTCAACGAGCATAGTGATATTCATATCTGCCTGATTGACGCAGCCGGAAACGGTCGTGCTGCCGTCCGACTGCCCAATCAGCACCGCGGCGGTGTCGGGCAGCTTTTCGATTGCGATTTTGCTGAAATCTATATTGATCGTACCTTCGGTAACAACATTTTCTATATGCGCGTCCGAAACATATCCGAACAGGCATCCGAAGTTTCCCCCGTTAATTTTTTCGGAGAAATCGATATTCAGCGTTATCGGGTATCCGTCGCCGTCAAAATTGCCCTTGAACGGCGTATCCTCGCTCGCGCCTATAGGGATCCAGTCCTCGGAATCGATTTCTATCGGGCGTATTACTTTAAAGTATGTTCCCTCGAAATCACGCCCCTCCGCCGCAAGGTCGCTTATAAGCATCAAATCGTTCTCCGACGCAAGCTCGTACGGAAAATCCTCCGTTCCGAAGCCGTTGATGTCAAGTCCGTTTGCGTCCGCGTCAATGGGACGAAGCGTTGGTCTTAAAAGCGTTCCGTCCATTTGCCATACATTGTCGAAATCCCAGTTGTAGAATGTGCTCGTGTCGCTAAACTGCGCTTGGGTGATCGCCGCTTTTCCGTCAGAGGCGCTTGCAAGGTAATAGCAGCTTTCAAACGGGCTGCCGTCGCCCGTAACACCGCTTACGTTTTCTTTGTTTTCGCCGTAATAGTAGCAATTTTTTGTCAGCGAGGTGCCGCTTTGTGAGCCTGTTATTTGTCCTGCGGCAGCCGTAGCTGCGCCCGAGACCGAAACCTGACTATCGCTGTAGTTATCGCTTATTATTCCGCCGAAGTCGTTAAAGCCCGCGATACCGCCCGCGTACGCGGTTTCGCCGCCGGTGACGGTAAGCGTGTCTTGATTATGGTTTTGCGAGATAGTTCCGCCGTTGTTGTATCCGGCTATGCCGCCCGCGTATATGTTCCCTTTTGAGGCGTTAACTGTTACGGGGGCTCTGTTTGTGCAGCCCTCGATAGTACCCTCGCTATAGCCTGCGAAGGTGCCGACGTATACATCGCCGCCGTTTGCGTTCACGCCGATAGTGCCGGTTATGGCAAGATTTTTTATGCTTCCGAGTCTGCCCAAATTACCGACAAAACCGCTGTAGCCGCCGTCGCTCGTCAGTTCGACCGCCATTTGATGACCGAGTCCGTCAATATTTCCCTCAAACGGCATATCCGCGTCGCCTATCGGAACCCATCCCGACCGAAGATTTACATTGTCGGCGACCGTAAAGTATTTGCCGATATATGTGCTTCCGTTTTGAACGTTTGCGGAAATCTTTTTAAGAGCGTCGCCGTCCGTTTCAAACGCAGTCGATGAAGTCTGTCCATCGCTTTTGAATACGGGACCGCTGCTTTCCATTTCCCATGTGTAATCAAAGTCCCAGTTTACAAAGGAGGTTTCACTGCTTACCGAATCAAGCCTGCCGTCCAAGTTTTCTCCATCCGCTGTGACGGCGGAGTTTGAAAGGTAATAGCAGCCTTTGATCGAGCCTTTGTTGTTCGTCTGAGTGTTTAAGCCGTTTTCGCCGACTATGCCGCCCGCCCGCGAATCGCTTTCGCTGATTCCGCTTTGTGTAACCGTTCCCGTATTGTACGAAAAGCTTATAACCGGTGAATGTGAATTTCGCGGCATATTGCCGCCCGCGATACCTCCGGCACGTGCTATGCCGTCGCCTACATAGCTTTCACCGTCATCCGTCGTAGTCGTTTGCTGTTCGCCCTTTACCGAAACGCTGCCTGTATTGTAAAGACTGACAGCGTGGATAGCATAGTTTATACCCGCAATGCCGCCCGCGTAGCCCGTACCGTTATTTTTGACAGCATCGCTGTTATAGCAGCCTTCAATGATCGACTCTTGGTTCGTATAGCCGAACTCGCCCGCGATACCGCCGACGCTGTTTTGCAGCTTTCCATTAGCCGTTACCTCCGCCGCATTGTACGACATATAAATATTGCCGTCCGCCGCGTCGCCGACTATGCCGCCCACGCGGTTTCCGTCGCTCGTTCTTGTGCATACAACTTTGCCCGTATTGCTGCATCGGCTTACGTCCGCATCGTTTAATACCGCAACTATTCCGCCTATCGAATTGCCGCCGCCCTCGATCGAGCCTTCATTAACGCACTTATTTAAAGTTCCGTGTCCGCCCGTGCGAACATCATATGCAATACCTGCCGCGCAGCCGCTTTCCGACTTTACAGTATTTTCGTTGCGGCAGTTTTCTATGACCGTATATTTATTCGCGGTAAGCAGTATTCCCGCCGCCGATTTGTCCTTTGCGGTAATTTTGGCGGTATTTGCACAGTAGATGATATGCGCCTGATCATCCGCCGATTCTCCGTAGGCGGAGCCGGCAATGCCCGCGGCGGACATGCCGTCCGGCGCGTTAATGTCTTCCGCATTTACACAGCTTCTTATCGTGCCGTAGTTATATCCCGCGATACCCGCCAGTACGCTTATGCTTGCGTCCGCGCGCTTAGCCGTGATGTTGGCTCTGTTTATACAGCCGTTTATCTCGCCTCGGTTTTCACCGGCTATACCGCCGACAAAATAATCATCGCCGCGTTCGGCGGTTCCTGTAATGCTGCCTTTAAGCGTAAGCGCTTTAACCGTTCCGCTGCCGCCGATATACGGGAACAGACCTACAAAGCTTTCCGCAGAGCTCATATTTACGGTCAGCGTGTTACCGTTTCCGTCAAATGAACCCTCAAACGGAAAATCCGCATTTCCGAAACCCGAAAAGCTTTCCTGTGAGATGTCAATATTCTTTGTCATCTCGAAATATATCCCCTTGGTTTGAAGTGAGCCGTCGGAAATATTGTTTGCCAGATCGATAATATCCTCGCCGGTTGATAAGACGTATGGATTCTGCTCGGTGCCTTCACCGCCCATACCCTGTGCATCGGCATAGGATACGTTCGGCACAAGAGCGATAAGCATGCTTAATACAATAAATGATCCTATAAGTCGTTTCTTCATATCCGTACCTCCTTATCGACCTGACACCGCACCGCACAGCGGCTGCATATTGCCCAATGAGTTCCACAGCATTATTTTGTCCTCGCTGCCAAGCGTCATATCCCATTCAGTCGTGTCAATTGTTTTTGTTTCTCCCGCCGTAAGCTCGACCTCCATTGTATATACCTTTTCAAGCTTATTCGTTTCGGGAGCGTAATCAGCCGCAATAACCACCGCACTGCAGTCCTTATCCGCCGACACGGTTATGTTACTTCCGTCAACAGTTATGCTGCCGTGTATCGTTTCGCCGCCGCTTTCATTTGCGGGCGTTACGTTAACCGTAATTGTGTCCTTTGCATTGCACTCCGTATAATATGCGCTTATCACAGCGGTTCCCTCGGATACCGCAACTATTTCGCCGTCCGTGTTTACCACAGCCACGTTGTTATCCGACGAGTAGTATTTTACCTCACCCGCAAGTGCATTCCACGGAGCCGCCTTCGTTTCTATCGGGACCGTTTCTCCTGCCGGCAGTGTCACGCTTTCCGCACCGCCGTTAATTTCGGCGATAACGGGTACGGTGCCTATAATTTTACCGTTCGTTTCCAAGCCGTTGTCCGATTTAAGACGTAAATTGAGATACTGATGTGCGTCAAAATCGTCAACAGCCGGCGTGAATTTTATTTGCACAGCCGTTTCCTCGCCCGGTTCGAGCGACGGGATCTCAGTCGTGCCGCAATCCTTGATCTTATTGTAATTACTGTCGTTTTCCGTAAGAACGGCGGTTTGAATGTCCGAAGGTACATTGCCGTCGTTTACTATTTTCGTGCTTGCCGTGTATTCATTTCCGTCACGCGTGATCTCAAGCGGTTCTGCCGTCAGCTTGACCTTATGCGGGACCTCCTCCGTTTCGATAACCGAACCGTTTGCGCCGTGTTCCGCTATCTCGACCTTGATGCTCATGTTGTCGGTATTTTCGGGAATGACCCACGGAACGGAAATATCCGCCGTTTCGCCGGATTTGAGCACCGTGTCAAAATCCTTATCGTAGATTAGATTTTCTTTTCCGTCCTTGACCTGGCTGACCTTCACGCTATAGCCCTCCGCATCGTACAAGCCGTCGTTTTCAACGCTAAACTCCAGCGTTGAGCCGACATTCGGCGCGAGCCTTTGCGGGAACGTTATTCCGTCCGTAATTTTTACCGAGCTTTCCGGCTCAAAGTCGATTTCAACCAACTCGTTTTCGCCGTACCTGATATGATAATCCTCGTCTATCCACTGACTGTAGTAATTTGATACGGCGCTTATTTTTCCGTCATCGGTCATATATAAATCAAGCTCATCTATAACCTTGTCAAAATCAGTGATTTGTACGCCGGTCGTAAACTCACCGTTATTTTCCATCCGTGCGCCATAAATTTCCATGCCTGTACTGTAATGATCTTGTCCGAATTCGGTATAGAACACATATATATCGGTATCGTCCGCAGTCAGCTTATACGAGCCGATACTCGTCATTAGCTCGGAATCGCCTCTGAGATTCGTCTTTGCTGTTTTGAATCGACCGTCGGCAATTCTTCCGTAAATGCTGCTCTCATAATCGCTTTCGCTCATATTAAGTTCATCTGCCGTCTTTATCCACCAGCCGTCCGTGGAATGGTCCGCGTTTCTGTAAGCGGACGTGTCCGCGATACCGTTATCGAGTTCCGCGTCAAACATCGGATCCAGTATGTCGGATATGTTTACTATGTCAAACATATATCCGTCCTCGAGCCATGTGAGATATACTTTTCCGCGAATTTCGGTAAGCTGCGGCGTAGTATCGGACACCGCGTTGTTTGTTATCCTTATCGGGAAGTATTCCTCTCCCGTGTCAAGGTCGGTTATTCCCAGATACAGCTCGCGGTCGTCGGGAGTATACAGATTTTCGTCCCCGTCAACCGTGTATGCGGAAAGCATAAATGTTTTGCCTCCCGTTTTATATATTTGCGTTTGGTAATCTGCCACAAGAGGATCGGTAAGCTCATGCTGTATTGTTATGTACTTCTCATCGTTCACGGTGCCACTTTCCGCATTATACGTTACATTCGCCATCGTTGAGTACAGATAGCCCATATTTGTCAAATCGGTTTCATCGCGCATATCCGTCAAGTCGCGCTTCATGTAAGTGACGTATACATTGCTTCCGTCGGTTTCTATCTGCGGCGACGCGTTCATAAAGCGGTCGTTTACAACCGTTATTTCGTCGCTCATAGTTCCCGTTTCAACATCGTATACCGCCATTGAAATACCGAAGCTGTTAAGCGCGTCATCGGTCGCGTCATTTTCGGTAACAGTGCGGTTTGCGTCAGCCCATGCAATGTACACCTTACCGTCCGAGAGCTGTACCGCCGTGTCGGAATCTATTGTGCCGTCGTCCGCCACCGGCTGCGGTACGCTCCATGTGCCGTCATAAACGCTGTAATAAAGCGTCGCGCCGTTCTTCTCGTCACGGTTTGCGTTATTGCCGATAAACGTTACGAGCTTTCTGCCGTCACCAAGCGGAATTATATGCGGTCTTGTGCGTTCCGCCGCGTTACTTAGCAGCGTATGCTTGCTCACCGCCTGCGGCACCGACATGGGCATTACTTCACTGCCCGCGCCGAAGCCGGACATATCCGCGTTTCCGTTGGAATACGTATGTTCTTTTATCGTTTGATTATCCTCCGCCGATATGATTTTGTCGCCGTTTTCCGCCGTTTCGCCGACGCTTGTTAACGCGAGAACCGGTCTGCCGGCGTTGGCGGAGTAAAACGAGCCGGATCCTGCAAGTCCGCCGAAGAGCGAGAAGCCGGATTTATTCGCCAGACTGCCTGCTCCGATAGAAGCCGAACCTATATCCACATCTATTGAGATGACTAACAAGTCAAATCCGATACCGCCGGCTGCCGTGAGCAGAACTCCCGCTTCAAAATCTTGACATTGCATTGCAAATTCCACAGTAAGCGAAACATATCCGCGCGCCGATAATACGCCGCAAATTCCGACTCCCACCTGGAGTTTACCCGTAATTATTAAGTCAAACTTGTCCTGTCCTTCATGGTCCTGCGAGATCAAATCGGCGACGTTACCTCCGTACTCGTCAAAATCTCCGGCCGAGAGCGCATTCATTCCTTCGTCGGTGCTGTAGGATACAACCATATTCACCTGCAGCGAGGTCGTTATGTTCAAGAATACCGGAACGTTTGAAATGGAGCTGTACATGGTTTTGTTAAAGTCAAATGTTCCGCCTAAGGCGACTGTTCCGTAAGAGAAAATGTACTCATTTTTTACGGGATCTTTTACGAAGTCGAACGCTAAGATTATTATGTATTCAAGCGAATACTTCTGTGAATTAAAGCCCGCGTATGCCTTTTTCATCTGATCCTGCTTTTGCTTTCGCCCGTTAAAATATTTTTTCTCTGACTTGACGCGTGACGAGGCATCACCCTCGCCGTCATCGTCCATCTCGACAAACGAAGTGGTCAGATCCTGTATATTGCCGTTCTTTGCGTTGACCTCTTTTGCCTTATCATGAAATTTCGTTATCAGTCCTTTTTTGTCTTCTGTGCTTGGCGTGGAGGTGGTTCCATGAAGTACCGATATGTTTGCCTGCAGGGTATATCCCGTGTCGCCGGCGGCGGTACCGTCCCAGTTGATCCTTTGCAGCTTCAGCTTGCCCGACTGCGCCACGCCGTGCGCCGAGCCGATAATAGGTATATCTACCGTTTCGCTTTGGTTAAAATCGTATGTCTGCGGCATGGTCTTATTGCTTACGCTCGCAAACAGCAGTCCCGTATTCACCTTTGGGTACTCCACCTCATATGTATTCGTCGTCGGCGTAGCGCTCGGAAGCGGCGAGCCGTCTTCATCAAGCGTTTCGCTTGTAACAACTCTGTCTTCGCCGTCGACAATATACGCGTAAACGGCGTCGCCGGTATTTATATCCTCAGTCACATTGTCGATCTTCGCGGTGAACGTATATTCGGCATCGTCCGCCGCTGTCGCGTCATATGTATTCTCCGCGCCCGTCGATGAAACTACGCACATAACGACCTTCTTTATTTTGTGACCTTTCGGATCAATGTTAAATGAAATGTCCAAAATACTGTCCTGAATAGGTATTTCATAATCGTCATCGGGCAGATCCGCGCCGGCACCGCTTTCGTATTTATAATGCACGCCGGTTATTGTCGGCGCCGACGAGGGATACGATATGCTCATTTCCCGCGCGTTGACAATGAAGTTGCCCGTATCGCGGTCCACGCCGCCCCTGTCGTTCAGCGTTACGTCAAACACCTCGCCGTTTGAAATATCGTTTGTGACCGCTACCGTTATAACGTCGCCCGTCTGTCCGTATATTCCGCTGAGCATAAACGTGCCGTTCTTCTGCGAGGTCGCGCTCGTTCCGTCCACCAAATAATCGTAATGCACGCTGCTGTCGGATGAGGAGGAATCTCCATTCAGACTTTGAGTACCTGCTCCCGAGCTTACGGTGTATCCCTCAACGGGAATGCTTTTCGGCTCTGTCGGGGTGCTGCGTATGGTCGGGAAATTGCTTGTGATCGTACCCGATATGTTAAATCCTGTCATATCCTTTTTGGACACTCTTTTATAGCTTATATGCAGTACATTATCCGCCGCAAACTGGCGTGCGACAAGGCTGTACGCATTCGTTGTGTACGGTCCCGAATTTTCTGTGTTGCCGCTGTGAGTAATAACGGGGCGGTATATGTAGTTTCCATCCTCGACGCTTGTGATGTTGATCGTGTAAAGACTGCCCACCACGGGATTCATTCTTCCGCGGAGCGTATTCTCTTCGTGATTTATATCAAGAAAATGTCTGTTTTTAAGCGCCTCGTCCGATGTTTTTTCCGCTTCGGATTCCTTTTCTATTGCCGCTTCCAAATCCTCCTCGGAAATAAGATTCTGTACCTGAAGATACTTTTCGGCTCCGTCGTCGAAAACCACCTCTATGCGGTTCTTTTTCTCAACTATGCACGGACGCACCACATAATCCTTATCCGGTTCGAGGAACAAAAAGTCCTTGTTCTCATTACTCGCTATAACGTCCCAGCTTTGTCCCTGATCCGTGCTTACCTCATATCCGATCGATTCATACAGCGTCGGATCTGCGGGTGTGGACTGCATGCTGATCCTATCTCCGGCATGGAATATGTTTTCATGCGTTCCAACGGACAAATTGGGATCGTCAAATTTTCCTGAGCCTTGTACGCCCGTCTTAATGGGTTCTTGTACCGTGACCTTGACAGGCGCGTAATCAACGATCGGCGTCAAATCAAGATTTTGGTGATAACCGCCCGTCTGATCCGTGAAGTCGCTGCTCGCCACCTTTTTTTCTTTTGCGGTTATCCAACTTACAAAATACTCGTCCACGGGTATTACGCGCAGATCCGCCTCGACCTTTTTCTTCTCCGCTTCATATGCCGAGCTGTAATTTTGCTGTACATAATCAAGGAAATCCGTCGGATACGTAAGCGAAACCTTTGAGTCGGTGCTTCCGGGATTTATATTAAGCGTATAACCCGTAAGTTTGCCGAACATATCGGAGTGACCGTCAAAATTAGCTTCGGTCATCTTCAAAACAAAGTTCTGCTCATTTGGGTCGGGATTTACAAAAAAGGCTCTGCGCGGATTTCCAAGACTTATCTCCACTCCCGAATCCATATCCTGGAAAAACGGCGCCAAATTTTGCGTTTCATACTGTTTGGTTTCGCTGTTCCAGCCTGACTTATACGACAAAGTAGGCGGATTGCTCAGCTTAAAGTCAAATCTTTTATACATCGCCGCCACGCCGTAAAAACGAATATACGATTTCGGTGTCTTGCCGCCGTCTTCGTCAACCGCCGACACAATAATATATCTCTTTTCATTAACGTCATATCCACTCTTTCCCGATTCCGGCTCGTTCAGCGTTATGTAACCCGTTTCCATTTCCGACGGCATGCTTGAGTAATCGTTCAGATATTTTCCGTTTACCTCCGCGCTTTTAGATCTGTAGCTGATAATACCATCTCCGATCTCAAGACGGCCTTTATTCCCGCCGAATACATCCTCCTCCGATACCCAGTGTGGGGTAACGCACTGATAATATATAGGCTGCAAAACAGGCGGATCTGTATATGTTCCTGACGATCCGGTATTACTTGTAAGAGAGCTGTACCACTGCAGATAGCCGTGATTGTACGACATATCACTCATTTCGTCCTTGTATTTGTAATAGCTGTTTGCCCAGCCGTTTGCCCAGTATGTAGGGCTTCCACTGGTCCAATCGTATGTAAAATATCCGCCGTGGCTTTCATCCGTGGAAAAATAATATTTGCCCACCTCGGGCGGTACATCGTAGTCCTCATCCGAATATATGTATCCCTCGGCAGGATGAGTCTTAGGCCAATCATCGGGCAGATTATAGCAGAGTATGCACTCCTTACCGTTGATCGTTATATTCTCCTGCTGATCACTGTTGTCGGGCGACGGCTTATCCGAGCTTGCCGCAGTGAGCTGTATGTCGCCGTCCGCCGCGCTTATACGCGTACCGCTTCCATCGGAAATTGAGCGTATATTTCCGTCCTCCGCCTCGTCGATACTGATCGCCGCTTCGGTATATTTGCCCTCCTCGCACGCGTCAAGCTCGCGGATAAGAAGCTTAAATTCGCCGCTGCCGCGAACGGGTATATCTATATTTTTCTCGGTTTCATACGGCATAAATACCACTTCGTCATTTACCTCGGCGTAATTTTCACCCGCCACGGCAGTATCGCCGTCCGAGCGCAGCATAAATGTGCAGAGAGAATACTCCGCGCCCTTGCGTTTGATTTTAACGCTTATCTGTCCGTCCTTCGAGCTGTACGTTTTCTTTGAAAAGCTTACCGTGCTGTGTTTGGCAGGCTCGTTATCCGTAATCGTCACCGAAAGAGAGGTCACCTCGTACAATTCCGCGCCGTCAGGATCTACCAGCAGCATTGAAAAGCCTTCGTCACCTTCGGATTTGTTGTCGTCGATAATACGGAACCGCACCGTTTTTTCACTCTCGTCAGGTGCGAAATCCACCGTAAACTCGCTTGAATATCTTATTGACTGCATCGCCTCCGGAACCATCGAATTGACAATACCCTGCACAGAACTTACAGTTTCCGCGTCCTCATACGGAGCGCGGGTGTCCTCGCCTGTCTGCTCCTCTTTCAGCTCGCGAAGCGATTTTTCGCCTGTGCCGTCCTCAGTTTCGGTCGCTTCCGCTTCGGTATCGTCCGAGGTTTCGGTCACTTCCGCATCATCGTACGCTTGGGCAGCGTCCTCGTCAGACTCTTTAAGCCCCTCGGTTACGGACATCTCCAAAAGCGACTGCTTGTCACCGGATTCCTCAACGTTCTCGTCAACGATCTCATAATCCTTGCCGTAAACCGCCGTCATATCGAGTGTGTGGATCGTGACGGACGCGCCCTTAGACAGGTCGCCCTCGCGGTATATCGGGAATTCGTAAACTGCGTCCTCCTCGTCAAGGGTCGCCGCAGCCGTGCCCATGTAGATCAGATCGCCCTCGGGCAGCTTTTCCGCGTCAATTCGTGACGCTTTAAGCGGTATGGGTGTCGGTTCCGCCTTTACCGGTATCACTGCCGATGAAATCAGCATTGATACCGATAATATGACCGATAACAACTTCTTCATGTAATTACCTCCTTATCGCTGTTTGTTTTTTACAGGTATTTAAAAATAAATTTTTTTCATATAGGTACATATAGTATGATGGTTTATGTCGAAAATTTTAAAAATTCTCATTTACCTCTTGACTTTTTATACGGTGTATTGATATTATAATTATACCCTGTCCACCCATGAACAAGTCAATAAGAAAAAGTGATTTTTTTCAAAAAAATTCAAAAAATTTTTCAAAAATTATCTGTAACTATTGACTTGTCCATAGGTGAACATGATATACTTATTATATATACTATAAAAAATACATAAACTGTGTCCGAGAAGTCGGGCGCGTGAACGGAGATTGACGGTGTTTTTTTGGGGATAGGGGGTGACATAGGCATTTAAGTCAGAGCCCGTTCAAAATTATTTTAACGGCTGCCGCACAGAATTAAGGCAGCGGAAAGGAATAAAAAAATGAATATATTAACTATGATTTTGGGGATACTTATGGTACTTTGCGGAGGCTCGTGCATGTTTACGCCGCTGCGTACGTTTTTAGCGTCGGGATATGCGCTTATGGTGCTTCTTCT
>CANPXG010000025.1 GCA_947585795.1 uncultured Clostridia bacterium | reverse complement strand
TTTGAGACGACCGTCGGCGATATGCACGAGGACTACGTAAAGCCGCAGGAAAACGGCAGCCACTTCGGTACGCGGTACGTTGAGACGGAAAAAATGCGCGTAAGCTCCGACACGCCGTTTTCGTTTAATGCGTCGCATTACACGCAGGAGGAGCTTACGGAAAAAGCGCACAATTTTGAGCTTGAAAAGTGCGGTGAAACGGTGCTGTGCGTCGATTACAAGCAGGACGGTATCGGTCAGAACGCCTGCGGTCCCCTGCCGCTTGAGGAATATAGGTTTAGTGAAAAGGAATTTACGTGGAGGGTCAGAGTTCGGGTGAAATAAACTCAAGAATTAGTGTATACAAAATTAAATTATTACAAATCAAATATCCGCTGTAATCAGCGGATATTTGTTTGTGTACAATCATTATTTTTGTTTTTTATGTAACTGATTAGGAAAGGGAGTGTGTATATTTTCGCAAAACTCATTCTTTTGCGAAAGCCGTTTATTCACACTCTATTCAATTATAGCATGTTTAAAATGGAAATACAATACTTTTTGACGAACTTAGATTATAAAAAATGTAGAAATTTACTTAATTATTTTATGAAGATTGCTAAATAAATGCAATTTGCATATTTTTATGGGTGTAGCAAGACATATTTCAATCCTCGTACAAGAAAATTCGAAGGATAGTGAGCCTAAAGTCAAGATAAGTAAGCTCTCACACGCCATAATACGCATTCTTTGTAACGAAATTTTACTAAAAAACCGAGATAATTTTCGCAAAAGAATGAGTTTTGCGAAAATGGGAGGATATGAATTATGCCGATTATAAATATGGCGATTGCGGATAGTGACAATAAATATTTAAAGAGATTGGTGAACAATCTTATAGAAATTGATAAACAGCTTAATATAAGCAGTTTCTCGGAAAAAAGCAGTTTTATCAGATATTTGAGTGAAAGGAATAATCATTTACATATTTTGTTGTTTTCCGAGGATATGCTTTCTGATGAAATAGATAAGCATCATGCAGATTTAAAAATGATGTTGACCGATGGTATTGGAGGAACAAACAGACAATATAAGGCATTGAACAAATATAGACGCGCCGACGAGCTGCTTAACGAAATTCTTGTTGAGTATTCGGAGGCGACAGGTTCAGTTGAAAATTTGAAAATCAGTGAAAACGGCAGCAGGGTGATAGGAGTCTATTCTCCTGTGGGAGGCAGCGGTAAAACGACATTATCACTGGCAACCGCTGCGATGCTGGCCTCTGCGGGACGAAAGGTGTTGTATTTGAATTTTGAAGGCGTTTCATCGGTAGACAGAGTATTTAACGGCACGAGTAATCATACTATGTCAGAGGTTTTTTTGGCGGCAAAAACGTCGAAAAGCAATGTGGGACTTAAGGTTATACAATGTTGCGAAACGCATTATGATACGGGAATAGATTTTGTGCGTGCGCCGGAATGTGCTGCAGAGTACAGTGAAATGACAGCGGGAGAATTGAAAAAAATAGCCGAACAAACAAAGGAAATAGGACAATACGATGATATTATAATAGATATGAACAGCGGCTACAACGATGATATATTCGAGCTTCTGGAGGTGTGCACCCGTATATTGGTGCCGTTTAAAAATACATATACGGCGTTAAATAAAATGGAATGCTTTGCAGATGAGATACAAAAAATGCAAAAGCTTGATGCTATAGAAAAAAAGCTTATTCTTATTGAAAATTGCAGCCCAAGTATCAGCAATGATGGTTTTGGAGCTTTAAGTGTAAAGATGAGCATAGGAGAGGATGCTGTTCTGAGAAATGTGAATAACATTTTCTATTCAAACAGCAGAGAAATTTCTTCTAAGCTTGGCTCTATTTTGTTATAGGAGAGATGAGGCGTGATTGAGAATATAGAAGAGTACATTGCCGAAATAAGGAAAATAGTGTCTGAAAGGCTTGACCTTACTCACGAATTGGACGATGAAGATATACGCGGAGTAATAAACCAAATAATAACGGAACGCTCTGCTCAGAGCTACATAAGCTTGACAGATAAAAAAAGAATAATGGATGGTGTGTTCAATTCGATGCGCGGCTTGGACGTACTCCAACCGCTTGTTGACGATCCGAGCATTACGGAAATTATGATAAACGGTCCCGACGATGTTTTTATAGAACAGGGCGGACGCCTTTTCAGAAAGAATATAAGCTTCGGTAACAGTGAAAAACTTGAAAATGTAATCCAAAATATTGTATCAAAGGTAAACCGAACAGTCAATGAATCCACACCTATTGTGGATGCGAGGCTGCAGGATGGTTCGAGAGTGAATGTTGTTCTTCCGCCGATTGCGTTAAACGGGCCCACCGTCACAATACGAAAATTCCCGGAGGATCCGATGACTGTTGAGCAGTTGATAAAATATAAGTCGATAAACAGAGAGGTTGCCGAGCTGCTGGAACGAATGGTCAAGGCAAAATATAACATCTTCATAAGCGGCGGCACAGGTTCGGGAAAAACTACGTTTCTTAATGCGTTATCAAATTTTATACCGCATGATGAGAGAGTTATTACGATAGAGGATTCAGCTGAGTTGCAGATAAGAGGCGTGGACAATCTTGTTCGTATGGAATCACGAAATGCAAACATGGAGGGTAAGGGCGAAATCACAATCCGTGATTTGATAAAATCATCGCTCAGAATGCGCCCGGAACGAATTGTAGTCGGAGAAGTAAGAGGGGCGGAAGCGCTTGATATGCTTCAAGCGATGAATACCGGTCATGACGGCTCCTTATCGACGGGACATTCTAATTCTACGCACGACATGTTAAGTCGACTGGAAACCATGGTACTTATGGGTGCGTCATTACCTCTTGATGCAATCAGACAGCAAATTGCATCCGCTGTTGACATAATCATTCAGCTTTCAAGGCTACGTGACAAATCACGAAGAACCGTTGAAATATGCGAAGTACTTGGATATGAAAACGGTGAAATAAAGATGAACACCTTGTATGAATTCGTTGAGATGGGAGAAGACGAAAATAAAAATATAATAGGAGAGCTCAGACGGACGAAAAATAAAATGGTTAATGTGCAGAAATTTTTATCTGCCGGTCTGTCTGCTGAGGTTTGATGTGAAAAAAAGGGGGGTGGCTGATGTGGAATTGTTTAAAAGAAAAACGGACGTTCCACAACCGCGCGCAGACGGTCTTACAGATTACAATCAATATTTCATGACTCGTAAAGAAAAAATAATGTATATAGCGATGGCGGCCGCAGCGCTGTTTGCCATTGGATATATATTTTACCATAGCGTGTTTTTGTCGGCGCTTTTGATGCTTTTGGCAGTCAAGTTCCCTGCCATACGAACACAGCAGATTATAAAAAAAAGGAAAGCAGAGCTTACTCTGCAATTTAAAGATATGCTCTACTCACTTTCCTCATCGCTGTCAGCCGGTCGCTCAATTGAAAGCGCTTTGCACGAGGCGTTGAATGACTTGAAAATCATCTATAACGACGAGAATACAGATATACTCAAAGAGCTTGAGTACATCGTCAGGGGAATAGAAATGAATGAAACGGTTGAAAGTATGTTCACTCAATTCTCTGAACGTGCTCACATAGAGGATATAGAGAATTTCACTGATATTTTCAAGACCTGTAAAAGGACAGGCGGAGATTTGGTACAGGTCATAAAAAGCACTTCACAGACGATAGGGGACAAGATTGAAATCAAACAGGAAATCGAAACTCTTATATCGGGAAAAAAATTTGAGTTTAAAATACTGATGGTTATGCCGGTTGCACTGATTGTTCTGTTAAGTGCCACCGCGTACGATTATATGCAACCGGTATTTGAAACTTTTATAGGTCATCTTGTTATGACCGTTACAATAGCCATATTTGCGGCGGCATATTTTATAGGCGGAAAAATTATGGATATAAAGGTTTGATTCGGAGGGAATTATGATAGGAATGGCTGTCGCCGTTTTAGCGGCGGTGTGGTGTGGAGCGATATTAATATTGCTCTTTGGCTGTAAGAATAAAGCGGGAGATTATTACTCGGAATACATGGATTACATAGATAAAAAGGAATATTCGCTTAAGGATATGCTCCCTGCCGGTTTTTACTTTGCCGATTCGGGGATAAAAAATAAAATAATACCGAAAATAGTGTCCCGAAAGCTCTATAAGTATAACAATTCGGTTACGGTAAAAATCACGGAGCTTTACGGATTGGAGTATACGGAGTTTTACATGCAGGTTCACAATGCAAACAAATACGTTCTTTCATCTGTCGCGGCAATTGTCTTTGCTCTGCTTGCAGTTGTGATGGGAACGGGTGGGGATATGACGAACTCGTGTCTTTTCTTGCTGATTAGTATTGCAAGTATGTTTGGATTAGGCTTTTTATTGGACAAATCATTAGACGGGAAAATAGAAAAGCGGCGTACGGAGATACGTTTGGAATTTCCCGAATTTGTAAACAAGCTGACACTTTTGGTGGATGCCGGAATGACTATTTCCAAAGCGTGGGAAAAAATATCCACCGACAACAAAAAAAGTGGTCCTATGTATGACGAACTGCGCAGGACAAGTGCTCAAATAAGCGCCGGCAAGCCGGAAAGCGTGGCTTATGAGGATTTTGGCAAAAGATGTAAAATCAAAGAAATAATGAAATTTGTTTCCGTAATTGTTTTGAATTTAAAAAAAGGCGGAAGCGAGGTTGTACCTACCTTGCGTCTTCAGGGAAACGAATGCTGGGAAATGCGAAAAGCGGAAGTGAAACGACTTGGAGAGGAAGCATCAAGTAAGATTATGCTCCCGCTTATGATGATGTTTATAGGCATAATCATAGTTGTGGCATTGCCTGCGATACTCAGCTTTTCGTCAGGATTTTAAAAAGGAGGTGAAAACGGATATGAATTTAATTAAGAGTTTTTTAAAGGAAGAGGACGGTATGGGAACTGTCGAGATAGTAATCATTCTTGCTGTACTGGTAAGCATTGCCCTTATATTTAGAAAAACGATAATCAACTTTGTAAGGACCAATTTAGAGAGTATATTAAGCGGTAGCGGCGACGCAGGAACAATTGACAGCAATGGCGTAGGAACGGAATAAACCGTAATGGTATAGTGTATGGATACCTCATATAAAAGATATGAGGTATCCGATTATGCCGCTTTGAATTTGACTGTGTTTGTGATGAGGTGATTATTTTGAAAAAGGATGCTTATATGACTGTTGAATCGGTATTTGTAGTGCCTGTGATATTTGTCGCAATTATGCTGCTTATTTTTATGGGCATAGTTATGTATCAGCAGTCTGCACTCTACAGTCTTGCCGCAAGGTCTGCGTCAAGAGCGTCTATAATATATGTCACATGCGCAGACGATATGGAAACGGGAGCAATAACATATGATGATTTTAAGGATAGAAACCCCTACAGATATATTTGGGATTCCGAGTCAAATAAAAAAGTGAACACACTTAACAGTTATGTTGCGGGGCATGTAGGAAACGGAGCTGCGTATATGGGCGTAGACAAGACAGGAACATATGCTTCAAGAAGTGGTGCGCTTTTTAAAAAGTTGTATGTAAAAATAAATATGGATTACAATAATCCGATAAAAGGGCTTGCAAGAATGTTCGGTGTAGGCGATCTGTTTAAAGTTGATGTTTTTGCGACCGCACCGGTAAGCGAGCCTGTTGAATTAATACGGAATGTTGATATTGCCACGGATTTGCTTAATAGGTACGCCTCGGGAGCGATGGAAAAGCTTGGCGGGGTAAAGAGTAAAATTATAGAACTTAGCAATATTTTGAAAATAGATGAGTAAGGAGAAGGTTATGCGTTTTTCAGAAAAAAGCCGCGCGGTAATATCGGTTTTTCTGATTATTACCATGTTACCACTCCTTGGGCTGGTGGTAGTCCTTGTGGACGGAAGCAGGGTGCGTAGCGCGAAGATGATGTCGCAGGAGGCGTCAGATTTGGCGGCAATGAGTACTCTTGCTTCATACAACCGCGATTTGAAAAATGATTACGGATTATTTGCACTGAAGGATTCAGAAAAAGCAGGAGAAATTTTTGATTCCTACTTAAAAAGCTCGTTGCAGTCAATTTCCGGAGAAGACAGTGATTATAGTGATAAGCTCTATGAGTCTGTCAAGGGGCTGATTTTTGAAAATAGCAATATAAAGAGCTTTACTGATTTATTTGATTATAAAGTGGGTACGTCAAATGTAAGCACGCTGTATGATCTTTCTCAGAAGGAGGTCCTTCAGAATCAGATAGTGGAGTACACAAAATACAGAGGTGTATATTTTCTGGCGGACAGGCTGTCTTTGTTAGCAAAGCTTTCGGAAGCTAAAGAAGAATATGAAAAAACACAGGAAAGCACAAAGCTTATGGAAGAAAAACTTGAACTTGATGAAGAGGCCGAGAAGAAGATCGAAGAGAAGATACTGACGCTGAACAAAAAAATAAGTGAATTTCGTAATGCTGTTGCATCTGCTTCGGATGATACAAAAATCAGTGCGTTTAAAAACAATATGCGTTCGGCGGTCAAGGCTGCTGACAATGCATACGACAGCCATATTAATGATGAAACCTGGGACGAGAATCTATCGGTAGCATATAATGTATACTATTCAAACGGCTCGGTTACAACGTTAATCAAACAGATTGAATCGCAATGTTCCGAGCTTGATAAAGCAGGAGAAACAGCGTATAAATTATTTAACGAAATCAAGTCCTCTGACATTTCAGAGTTGATAAACAATATAGATGAGCATATTTCCAAGCTCAATGAGTTTCGGGATAATAAAGTCAACAGTTGCTCCACAGAGGTGGTTGATGCAATGAAGAGCGATATAGCAGATACTGTGGCAAGGTATGAGGGCTTTAAAACGCCGCTTTTAGAGATTAAACAGTATATGGATGGAAGCGCGTATCAGCAAGATAAAAAATATTTGAAAATTTCTTCGTCTATGTACACTAATGCGTATTCTGCTCTTTGCAAGTCGCTTACCGGAATTATAAATTCACCGTCTATGTTGAAAAGCGACGAAGATGCTCCTTCGGGATTAAAGTATTATGGCTTAAAAGAGGTTGGAGAAGAATATAAGTCTGACGGAGCGTATACATGTGATTCGTATACCGCTAAGGAGCAATATTATGGAAACGAGGGATGCCCGCATTACAGTTCACTCTGCGGGGCAATAAAAAATAAATTTAAAGAAATAGATGCATTCGGTAATGAGGAAAAGAAAGATTACAGAAGTGAAGCTGAAGAAAGTGCGAAATCGGCAAATAACAAGAAGGATAGCTTTACCGGTTCATCAATTCCGGATTCCGAATGGGGCAGTCTTCCCTCAAAGGGCGAAATGGTCATAACAAATGAAAAGCCGGATTTTAAAACAGATACATCCGAAATGACAAAGGATACTCATTCGATTTTGTCAGACGCTGCAGATATTTTTTCCGACTTGGCGGAAGTGGGACGTGATGAAGCGCTTACATATTCGTACATATTCGGTATGTTTAAAAGCCGCATGTCTGATGCACAAAAATTCAACGCCTCGACAAAGCCTTCAGAATGGAAGGATTATCACGTGCAATGGAGATACGAGAACGACAACGGTGAACATGATTTGCGTGAAAAGCCAAAATCGGAGCAGGATTCTGTTCTTAATGCCGAAATAGAATACATATTTGGAGGAAATAAATCCGACAGTGCCAATTGCGCTTCTGTTTATGCAATAATATATGCAACACGGGCGGCAAATAATATTGCGGCGGTGTACGCGAATAAAAATGCTCGCGATCAGTGCTACGCGATGGGATGTGCTACGGCTGCAGTCGTAGCAGCTACTACAGCCGGAGTTGTGACAATATCTCCGCGTGTCTACCAGTGGATATTTATTACAGCATGGGCGATTGCGGAAACGTGCATTGAAATGGATTTTCTCATTAATGACGGGTACAGGATTCCGCTTATTAAAACGGGCGCAAATTTAATAATGCAAAGCATTACTGACGTTGCGGATCTTCCGGGTAAGCTACAGACATCAGTACAGAAAACGGCCATAAATGTTTGTTATGAGGATTATCTGCTTATCCTTATGTGCCTTATGACCAATTCAGAAACAAGAGTAAGGCGTATTGCAGACCTTGTCCAGCTCAATATGCGAAAACGTTACGACAACTCGTTTTTAATGAATAAATCATCGACGTATATTAAAGCAGAAACCAATGTTTCAATAAGCTACCTGTTTCGGCAGATCAGTCAATTTTCCGACTTCTATCCGGGTTTGGGTATAAGCTTTAAGAACACAATTTATCAGGGCTATTAAGAATGAGGAGGAGCAGCAGTATGCGAAAAACGGATTTTACCGAAGGAAAAAGCGGAGCAGTAATAACTGTTGAAGCTTCAATTGCATTTACATGCTTTGCTATAGTAATGCTTACCCTGCTCTTCCTTATCAGGATAATATTCGTGTACGAGCTCGTGCAGCACCAAATAAACATGTCCGCAAAGGAGCTTGCCTCATACAGTTATATATACGACGCAGTTGGCGCGATGGAGATAGATGATAATATTCAATCAAACACATCTGCTGCCGAAGGGTATTTCAATGGAAATATAGATAATATCGTAGACGGTATAGATAGTCTGATAGCAGTGGGAGAGGGAGTTTCCGACACGGTTAATTCCACTGAAATGGACGATATTATTGATAACGCCGGAAAAACTGCTGCAAGCTATAAAGAACTAAAGGAGAAATATCCCGAATCATTGAATTCCTTTAAAACACTGATAAGTGATCCGAAAAAATTGCTCAAAACCGTAGGCAGTATTTTTTTGGGCAATGCGACAAGTGATGCGAAGGCATTTTTGGGCGGAGAGGTTGTGCGTGCAATGATGTCAAGTTACCTTGAAGACATGAATAATTCGGGAGGACGAGTGTATGAGCCGGGAGAACGGCTTGAAAAATTAGGGATTGTTGGCGGGTTGTCAGGAATAGATTTTAGCGCCTCACACTTTAATGAAACAATTAACGGACAAAAGCACAGTATAGATATAGTGGCATGTTACAAGGTAAAGCCTATAGCGCCAATCAGTATTTACAAGGAGATAGGACTTACCAATCGTGTAACGGTGAAAATGTGGGTAGGAAGCGATGATTGATGTAAAAGTATACTTCATAATCAAAAGTATAATTTTAATTGGATTTCTTGGATATTTTTCCTATGAGGATATACGTGAGAGAAAAATTACAAACAAGGCTGTTGTGATAATGGCAATTGCCGGTGCAGCTCTTACCCTGCTTACCATGTCCCAAAGAATTGTGATTAACTCAATAATCTGTGCTGCCGTGTCTGCAGCTGTTGCGTTTGTGACCGAATTGCTTTCGAGAGGCGGTCTTGGACGCGGAGATGTGTTGATAATCGGTGTGACGGGACTGTATATTGGAGATTTATCAATGCTTATAATAGTTTTTATAAGTCTTTTGGTACTTTCAATATTTTCAGCAGTGGGTATGCTGTTTAAAAAAATAAATATGAAAACAAAGCTGCCGTATATACCTTTTTTACTTATAGGTGTTATAATAGGCTCTTTAATATAACAAATCATTTTGCATTAAAATGTATTAGATTTTGAGGCAGGAGGCAAATAAAATGGAGAATATAGCTGTACGAGAAAAAGTAATGCTCGGAGATAAGACTTTTCTAAAGATTGTTTTGAAGCGTAATGAAATGATTATAAATTATGAGCTTCAAATGATTACGGGGAATAAAATACCTTTTTTTCTGGAGGTTTCTCGCAGACAAACCAATGAAGAAATTGCGCTCATGTACAACATCTCCGGCATGAAGTCGTTGGAAGAAATTACAGCTGAACGCAAGCTGTCCGTAAAGGAATTAAAGGAAATGATGCGTACTGCCGCAGAAGCCGAAACGTCTGGCCGCGCATATCAGCTTGCAAGTAGGGGTATTATGATTTCACCGGAGTACATATTCATATCAGATGACGGCGCACATGTATACTTTTTGTACTTGCCAATATACGATGAAGATGTGGAAGCTGCCGATTTTGGGGCTTTGGTAAAGCAACTTATTTCGGACGGAAAAATAGAAGTGTCAAATGATGGCTTTATAAGCAGAACCATTGATTTAATAAATAAACCCGGCTTCTCTTACGCCGATTTAAGGGAATTTATGAAATCAAAAGCATCGGGAGAGGTTAAAAGAGTGCCAATTCGCTCAGCTGCTCCGGATATAAAACCGCTTGAACGACGCGCAAGTGTACAGTCTGAATCAAATCACAGGTCCGACGCAATAAAGCATCTTGAAACAAATACGATAAAACAGCAACCTATGACAAAAAAGGAAAGCGTTAAGGACGAAGAAATTGTGAAGAAGAAAAATCCTGTGTCTAAGACTATTATATTTTTACTTTTGGTGCTGGCAGTGGTTTTAATTATATTAGCACTGTACGCGAAGGGAGTATTCACAAGCGGGGGACAGCTTAGGACGGACTATTTAGGTGCGGCGGTTCTTGCGGGCGGCGGTCTTATGTTTATTGCATACAGGGAGTTGTTTATAAACAACAAGACGAAAAAAGAAAAGGGTAAAGAGGCATCAAAGAAAAAAGAGATTTCGATTTCCAAGCCTGACTTTCCGTCTATGCCGGAGAAGCCTAACTTCCCGAATAAACCATCCATGCCGGACAAGTCGCGTGTTGTAAATTCTGAGGAAAAATCATCCGTAGTGAAAAAGGAAAAGAAAGAAGAAGCAAAGATAACAAAGAAAGAAAATTCCGCCAAACCACCAAAGCCGGAAAGACCGGCACAATCCCCTGTAAGCTTGTATGGAGGTAATGACGATACAGAGGTCATGGACGCAGAATACAGTGAAGAAGCTTATCTTGAGTATTACGAAAACGGAACACCGCAGAAGCTGTATATTAACAAACAGAGTATTGTACTTGGCAAGCAGAAGGATCGTGCCGACTATTGCTTTAATGAAAATACTATTTCTAAAACTCATGCAGAGATATATCATGACGGAAGCGGATATTATATATCCGACCTTAATTCAACAAATGGTACATATATTAATGGCAGCGGCAGGCTTGAAAGCGGACAAATGTACCCGATTTGTGACGGTGATACAATACGCTTGGCAAAAACGGAAATGATTTTCCACTGTTAGGTATTGGAGGCAAGATGAAGAAGATTTTTATTAGCGCTCACAGTGATAAGGGAGATGTACGGCAAGAAAATCAAGACAGCTTTTTGTGCAAATGCGCTAAAATAGGTACTCATAAGGCAGGGCTGTTTATTGTTGCGGACGGTTGTGGAGGATTGTCGGACGGAGCACAAATAAGCTCCATGATTACTGCCGGCTTCAGCCGCTTTTGGAATACGGATTTGAACGAGCTTCTGCAGCATCGGCATATTGCAAAAAATGAGGTAAATGCGATGTTGGACAGTAAGCTTGAGGAAATAAACAAGGAAGCATATGAATTTGGAGCCCAAACGGGCAGCCGTGTTGGCTCCACGATATCGTTATTACTGGTAATTGACGATGTGTTTTATATAAGGAATATAGGTGACAGCAGAATATATCGTATACGTCATAGGATCAAACAGCTTACGGAAGATCAGACTTTTGTGGCGGATATGGTAAGAAGGGGAGAGTTACGCCCGGAGGAAGCAGCATTTCATAAAAAACGTAATCTGCTCAGCATGTGTATCGGTGCTTTCAGGAAATTACGCATATACAGCGTTTCGGGCCGAATATGGAGAAACGACCACTATATTATTTGCTGTGATGGATTTTATAATTATTTGAATATGAAAAAAATACGCCGCACCCTTTGCAGGTGCAAGGGGAAAAACTTTGATGGAGTGGCACGGGATATGCGTGCCATGATCGAGGAGGGTACGGCACGAGATAATGTCACAGTCATTGCGGTAAGATTTAAAGGGAGCTATTGGTGATAGTTAAATATATTACGGGAGCAGTGTTTGTCGCATTGGCTCTTGCAGAGGACATAAAGTATGTAAAAATAAAAAATAAGCTTATATTGTTTTTCCTGCTTGCGGGTTTTGTGGAAGCGTGTATTGCCGGGGGCGTATCGGGATTGCTTCACAGTGCGGCCGGTGCAGCTGTACCATTGTTGCTGTTACCGCTTTTTGCGCTTAGATTCTTGGGCGCAGGCGATATAAAATCATTTTGCGTGCTGGGAGCGATTTTCGGAGTGAAGGGCGTTATTGAAATAATGGCATTCTCGATTATTTTTGGCGGTCTTATAGCTTTCGGATTTATGATTTACAAAAGAAATGCGCTTGAACGCTTTAAAGCACTATGGCTATATTTTAAGCTTTGCATCAGCACAAAAAAAATACTGCCGTATTCGGGTATTAATAATCGGGATGCCGTATTTCGCTTCGGATACGCGATAGCATCGGGATTTGCGGTGTATGCTGCATATAATTTGTACATCATGTAAAAATTGATTGGTATTGTAAGAGCTTCCGCCTAAAAATGGTGGTTTGCTATGAGTGGGGATGACTATGGGCAATTATAAAAAATTTTACGATAAAGAGCAAATGTCAAGCAATGTAGATGCACTTATGAACGATTTGACAGAAACCAGTGTGGACAGACGAAAAAGAGATGAAGACATTCTTTCATACATACGTGACAGACAGATGCATGGAGCAGTAGAGGATACTCAAAGTGAAGGCATATTCAAGCAATTGAAAAAGACCTTGTTCACACGAAAACGAACAGTCAAGACGAATGCGTACAATTCCGAGAGGCTTGAAATGCAGCGCGCCGCTATGGCGTATGGAATGTTTGATGCTGCGGATGCCACTGAGGTCATAGATGAGGAGAACCAGACCAATATTATAGGTGAAGACGATGCGACCGAGGTTATCGAGGAGTACGAAACGGTTGCTACCATTCAATACAATGGGAAGTGTTTTGCAATTTATAATAATTCTGACATTACTATAGGTTCCAAGGCGCAAGTGAACGATATTGTTTTAGAAAGCAGACGCGTAAGCCGTCGTCATGCAACTATCCTCTGCAGGGAAAGGAAGCTGTATATATCTGACGCAGGATCCACAAACGGTACTTATATAAACGGATCCCATGAAGCACTTAAAAAAGGGGAATACGTCGCCGTAAATATAGGGGATAACATTATTTTGGCGGACACACAAATCACAATTTGTTAAAACGGAGGGAATTATGATTGAGTTTAATAATGTAAGTAAGCTGTATCAAAATTCTCAGACATGGGCTCTGAGCGATATAAGCTTTAAAATCAATCCGGGAGAATTTGTGTTTATTGTAGGTTCTTCGGGGGCGGGCAAATCGACTATAACAAAACTTATTACAGGTGAAGAACATGCCACCGAAGGACGGGTTGTTGTGAACGGTATATCGGTGGGTGAGCTTACTCCGAAAGAGTTGCCGTTTTTCAGACGTTCCATGGGAATGGTATTTCAGGACTTTCGCTTGTTGTCCTCTCTTAATGTTTTTGAAAATGTGGCATTCGCGCTTCGTGTACGCGGAGCAAAAATGAGCGAAATAAAAAGAGTAGTGCCCAATGCACTTGCCATGGTAGGATTGGGTGGAAAAATGAACGCAAAACCGAGAGAGCTGTCCGGAGGTGAACAGCAGAGAGTAGCACTTGCACGGGCGATGGTGAATAATCCTCCGTTGCTTGTTGCCGACGAGCCTACAGGAAATCTTGATCCGGAAATGTCTAAACACATAACTGAACTGATGAAGGAGATAAACAGCAGAGGAACCACGGTTGTTGTCATAACGCATGACCGAGAAATCGTAGACGAACTCAGGGAACGAGTTATAGAAATAGATACGGGTTATGTTGTACGAGATGAACACAATTCGAGATATTAAGGAGTTATTATGGATTTATCAAACATTTTATATTATATAAAAACAGGAGTTAACGATGCGAGAAATAACAGCGCGATGTCAATATCGGCTGTAATAATCGTAATAGCGGGATTGTGTGTTTTTGGCATTTATTCTCTTGTGTCGGTTAATATTTCATATATAGGCGAACAACTTTGCAATCAATATTCAATAACAGCATATATGGAAAAGGGTACACCTGAAGATAGAGCCGAAGAAATACGAGAGGAAATACAAGCGATAGACGGAGTGAAATCTACGGAATATGTTTCCGAGGCCCAGGCACTTGAGGAGTGTCGCGAAATGTTTGGAAACGATTCCGATTTCCTTGATGGACTCGATGAGGACAATCCGCTGCGAAGTTCAATAATTATTACAATTAATTCTCTATCGGAATCGTCCGAGGTGGCAAAAGAAGCAGAACGTGTGACAGACGTGGCATGGGTAAAGGATGACAGCGCTCTGGCAAATAGGCTTGAGGATTCCACTGTAGCTGTGAGGGGCGGAATGCTTGTGCTCATGACTGTGTTCTTTGCAATATCGCTGTTCATAATAGCCAATACCATAAGAATAACAATACTTGCAAAGCAAAACGATATACATACCATGCGTTACCTGGGTGCAACGAACCGCTTTATAATCATTCCGTTTGTTGCTGAGGGAATCATCATAGGAATAATAGGAGCGTTCATAGCCTATATAACAACAATTATATTGTATGGATATATATCGTCCGGATTTTCCGGACTTATGGGCGATGCGGTAAGGATATACAGAGTTGGCGAGGTTGCAATCATGCTCGGCGCAGAATATTTGCTGTCGGGAATAATGATAGGCGGACTGAGCTCTGCGTTCCCGTTGGTGAAGTATATGAAAGTATGAGGAAACTGATATGAAAAAGATTCGCTTGTTAATAGCTGTCACATTGGTATGTTTCATGACAGGACAGCACGTTCTTGCGGACGACAATCAAATAAAAGCTGAAATAAATTCGGTAAATGAACAAATAAGTGCTGTTGATAAGGAAATAAATCAGCTCGAGGAACAAAAAACAACTCAATCGAAGGAGATATTGGAGATAAATTCAAATTTAAATGAGTTGAGTGCGGAAATAGAGAATATTAAACATAAAATAGACGAAAATGAGTCTGTTCTTGCAAAGGCAAGATCGCAAGAAAAGGATAGCTTTGATAAATTTTCCAAAAGGCTGACACTTATGTACGAACAGGGATCAAATTCATATATATCTTTGTTGCTCGGATCGGAAAATATATTTGATATGATTAAGCGTATTGATTTAATTTATGAAATATCATCATACGATCGAGAAATATATGGAAAATATAAGGAAAACAAGGATACAATTCAGCAGAAACAGACGGAATTAATGTCCGAAAATAATGATTTGCAAGAAAAAAGCGACAAATTCAACACAGAATTATCCTCAAAGAACTCTGCACTTGCAGACATTGTTTCAAAAATAAACGAAAAAAAACAAGAAAAGAGTACACTTTCACAAAAAGTTGATTCGTTAAACACTTCACTTTCATCAATGGATTATGCTGATAAACTTTTTGCTGAAGCCGAAAAATATCTTGGCATGCCCTATGTTTTCGGGGGATCGTCGCCGGAAACATCATTTGATTGCTCAGGCTTTGTATGCTATGCAACAACACATTCGGGTGTCTATGATCTGCCGCGTATGACCGCACAGGGGATATATGACAGGTGTATTAAAATTCAGCCGTCGCAGGCAAAACGAGGCGATATTATTTTCTTTCAGGGGACATATAATGCGGGAGAAACAGTAACTCATGTCGGATTTTATGCAGGTAACGGCAGAATGCTCCATTGCGGCAACCCCATACAGTATACGAGCACACAAACTTCGTACTGGCAATCGCATTTTTATGCGTTTGGCCGGTTGAAAGTATAAAATATCGACGGTATCTATGCAGAAGTTAAAGAAAGGAGTTTTTGTATGAACGAGATATCAAGCAGGATGTTGTTTTTAGGCGGTTTGGCAGTTCTTGCAGGCGCAGCGGTGATACTTATACTGTTTTTAATAGTATTTCTTATGGGAAAAATAAAATTGAATATGAAATTAGATATGGAATACGGTGAAAATACAAAGAAGAAAAGGAATAATTCGAAGGGAAGATAAAACATGGCAGAAATAATAGCTTCAACCTATGAGGTTATAGAAAGAATAGGTTCCGGTGGAGGCGGCGTCGTATATCTTGCAAATCATATGCGATTAAATAAAAAGGTCGTCTTGAAGGCAGATAAGCGCAGGCTTACAACCAGACCGGAAATATTGCGGCGCGAAGTTGACGCTCTAAAGAATTTAAGTCATACATATATACCGCAGGTATACGACTTTTTTGTTGAAGGCGAAACTGTATATACTGTTATGGACTATATCGAGGGAGAAAGCTTGGACAAGCCGTTAAAGCGCGGCATTCGCTTTTCACAGCCTGAAGTAATTCGCTGGGCTGTTGAACTTCTTGAGGCGTTGTCATATCTGCACAGCCCAATTCATGGTGATCCGCCGAGAGGAATTGTTCACAGCGATATAAAACCGGCGAATATCATGTTAACTCCGCACGGACATATATGTCTTATCGATTTTAATATAGCACTTGCGTTAGGTGAGGAAAACGTAGTCGGTAGAAGCGCGGGATATGCGTCGCCGGAACATTATGGACTGGATTTTTCAGACGACACGCCAATGGTAGATGATTCCACGGAGGTTATGACAGATACGGAAGCAACAATTCCCATGAGTAGGTCGGAATACAGTTCGTCTATCAAGAAAATTGTGGTGCCGGACGTAAGATCTGACATATACAGTCTTGGTGCTACACTTTACCATTTACTCTCAGGAGTTAAACCGGCGAAAAATGCGCTCGATGTAGAACCTCTTTCGGAAAAAGAATTCAGTCCACAGATAGTGAAAATAATTTCACGTGCGATGAATCCAAATCCCAATCTTAGATATCAGTCCGCAGATGAAATGTTGTATGCAATCACGCATCTGCATGAGAATGATCCGAGAACAAAACGGCGTAAAAAAATTTTTGTGTCTGTAACGTCAATTCTTGCGTTTTTCATTCTTGCGGGAGCATTCACGGCATTTACGGGATTGAAAAGAATGGAGGGTGAACAAAGAGCGTTAACTCTATCGGAGTATTCGCATAACGCCCTGGAAGAGGGCGATCCGGTTTCAGCCGTTCAGTATGCGCTGGAATCTTTGAATATGAATAGAAATCTTTTCACCCCGCCTCGTGCGCCTCAAAGTGAAAAGGCTCTTGCTGACGCGCTCGGCGTTTATGATTTGGCTGATGGGTATAAGTCGCATCATGTTATAAAATTGCCATCAGAGGCTCTTAAAACTGTTTTGTCGCCAAACGGAAAAACAGGAATAGCGGTGTACGCTTTTGCGGCACAAATATTCGATACGGAAACAGGAGAAATCAAAGGTGAACTTCCGCTGGTGAAATCGGCATTATCGGACGTTGTTTTTATAGATGATAAAACGTTAGTATACGCCGGAGAAAATGGAATCAGTGTTTATGATACAGAAACAGAGAAGAATTTATGGAGTGGAAAACCCGCGACACAGGTCGCTGTTTCTGCAGATAAAAAAACGATTGCGGGAGTATATCGTGACGAGGCCTTTGCCACACTTTACGGAATCGACGGAAAAGAAAAGGGTATGGTGGATTTTGCAGGTAAAAAGCAAAAAGTTTTGCAAAACGACACCTTTGCCGATCCCGAGGATAACATTTTATCTCTGAGTGCGGACGGAAAATACATGGCGGTAAGCTTTTCTGACGGTGGACTTATAATTTATGATACGACCAATGCACAAAACAGTATAGAGTTATACGACACTTCGGATTATACTCATTTTGAAGGTGGATTTTATGGGCGTTATTTCGCATTTTCATCTACAAAATACGGTTCCTCGGTTTTTGCTGTAATCAATACGGAAGAACTTGTTCAGGAAGGCGGATTTGAGCTTGATAGCCGAATAGGAGTTAAAGCCGATGAAACAGGCATATATCTTTCTAATAAAAGTACCGTTGTCAAAATTGATCCGGTAAGTGGAGAACAAACAGAAGTGGCGTATTCAGACTCAGATGTCAGACAGTTTGAAACCGATACGCTCAATACTTTTAATACTGTTGTTGCAACAGAGAAAAACGAGTGCGTATTTTATGATAAATCCGCCGATTTAATTTCCACATTAGGTGGAGGTCAAACCGACTGCTCGCTCGTAAGTATAGCAGGTGAATATGCACTTTTGGCGGGAATAGACAGCCCGGTTGTGCGGATAATCAAAAAAGATATGCATTCCGATGCCGATTTGTTTACATATGACGCATCGTATCCGCATGATGAGGCCCGAATAAGTAGTGACAAAAATACGTTAATGTTTTTTGACTATCAAAATGTCAGACTTTACAACAAGGACGGTAAAGTCATAAAGGATATAAAAATACCTGATGCTGAAAATGTATATGACCAGCAGTACAGCAAAAAAAGCGGTAATTTAGCAGTTATGTATAAAGACGCACTGAGAATATATTCAGGGAAGACGGGAGATATTGTTACAGAAAAAACTAATCTGAAATCAGTTTTTTATGCTCCGTACGGCGTAAGTATTTTAAACAATGATGCTACTGTTTCTTTGATAGACATTGACACGGGTGAAGAAATACTTAATGAGAAAACAGATGGGAATTATGCGGCCTATTGCGGAATGGTCGTTAATGACGATTTCCTCAACGGCGGAGAACTGATAGGAGCGTCAAAACACGGGGACGGATATTTGTTTGCGGTCGCAAACGAAGACATATGTACATTATATGACGGCGATGGAAACAAACTTTTTGAAGTGCCAGTTGCCGAACAAAGCGAGGCGTTTTTTACAGACAGTTCCGTTATACTATCTCCGTTGCATGGAACACCTACAGCTTATAATTTGTCTGACGGATCCAAGAAAAACGACCTTGAAAAAGATTCCTATCTGACGTACATATACCAGCTTGATAACGGATGTGTCATGAGTGAGTATATATCGTCAGGCGGAGAAAGGTACGCGATACTTCTGGATGGAGAGAGATATGAACCGATTGCGCGTCTTCCTTGCATGACAGATTTATCGGACGGATGTGCCGTGTTTGATTATCATAAGGGAAAACTGCGTCAAACGCGCATTTATTCCATAGAAGAACTAATAGAAATAGCGAAGGGCGGGGATGCGAAGTAAAGTAGCTTTAAAATATTATATACACTTGCAAAACACAATATAGAGAAAAAGGAGGATTATTCCAATGCAGGTAAAATTTAAAAAAATAACATCATTATTACTTAGCTTAATGATGTTGCTGACGTTTTTTCCGACATTTGCATTCGGAGAAGGGGATACGGAGGGCGGCGATATAAACGTTATGTCATTGCTGCCGTTAGAAGAGGTATATGTCGATATCGATCTGAGCGATTTTCTGCCGGCTGCACTCAGCAGTATTAAAGTTTCTGACATATTGAGCAGAATGGTTGACGATGAGGGCAATCCGGTAACTATCGATGAAAACGCCACTACAGTCTGGGAGGACTTTTTTGATGAAAACGGCGACTCCGTCTATGATGTATGGAAAAAAACAAGTATGAACGACGTGATAGATATTGCTCCCGTTTATTACAACCGTAGCCTTCACATGCAACTTATAGTAGGCTCCGGAGCGCAGCTTGATCCGAACAATGTAAGATATATCGCCGATATTAGCCTTCCTAATAATACTGACACATACAAATTTGACATGTATGAGCAGACCATGGCTGACGATTCGCCGAATGCTGCCGTCGAGCGTAAAGAGATTGAAACGGAAATAATAACCGGAAACTATTATTATCAAAAAGAGGATGGCAGCGAAATTTATGCACCTTATTATCGTCTGTATATAGCACCGAAATATTCAAATAACGAGGATTATTATATGAATATTTCTCTGAATGAGGAGCTTTACAGCGGATATACGATAAAGGTTTACGATGGCTTTTATGAAACGGCGGAGGCGGCGGTTGAAGCTGCTGCGGCTGACGCCTCTCTCGATTTGACTTCGATTATCACCGGACAGGATATGACGAAAAAGGACGCGGGATTAAAAGAAAAATGGGTTAGTCCCCAGCAACGTAAAAACCTTACTATCGTATATTATAAAGATAATCAGATAGCGGCTATGGACAGATTTGGACTGGATGCTAAATTAGATTCGTTAGACTCCTCATCGGTCTATACTGATTTGAGTGATTGTCTGATTACCGACCTTGGCAGTATTAAGATTTCGGATTTGTTGGATAGAACCTATGATAATTACGGGGATGAAATATCTGTGGGTGAAAATGCCAGGGTCTGGAGCAATATTTACAACGAAGAAGATGATGAAATATATGATACATGGACAGAGGCAAGCCCGGACGGTACGATAAATCTCTATCCTATCTATTATGATGAAAGTCTTAAGTTGCATCTTATAATAGGCTCGGGAACAAGGCTGGAAAAAGGAAACAAGGAATACATCGTAAATATTTATTTCCCCGATCCGGCAGACCATTACCAATTTGATTTGTACGAACAAATTGCGGCGGACAATTCGCCGAATGCCGATGTTACGCGCAATGCCATTCAGACAGACGCATATTCATACACATACGGTTCGGAAATTGTAAGCCACGACTCTGTATACAAAGAAGAAAGATACATCGAGTTGAACATAGAGAGTAAATATTCGCCTGAGTCAGATTATTATATGAACATTTCTCTTAACGAGGAACTTTACAGTGGATATACGATAAAGGTTTACGAGGGCTTTTATGAAACAGCGGAAGCTGCGGTGGCCGCGGCCGAGGCTGACGAATCTCTCGACCTAACTTCGGTTATCACAGGACAGAATATGACGAAAAAAGACGCGGGATTGAAGGAAAAATGGGCTGACTATCAAAAACATAAAAAGCTTACCATAGTATATTACAAAAACAATCAAATCGCGGCAATGGATAGATTTCATTTATACGCGTTTCCAAATGTCCATTCTGTGTCCGGATATGGTTTATATAAAACGGATGGCGAAATAACTCAAGTCAGCAGAAATAAAACCAGTGACAATCAATCTTTTGAGGACGGCAGCAATCTGACGACTGAAACATATACTTTGAGTACCGGTTATTCGGATGACACTGAATATTACTATTATATGAGAGCAATAAACGGCGATACGCATAATGAAGATGCGAGTATTATAAAGAAAGCCGTTGTCGGAGATTATAATTCGCTTGAAGCAGCGTCAAGACAGCCCGACATAAAGGATAAGCTTTTCGCTTCGCCCGAAGAGGGGGAAGAAGGCTATAAAGCAAACTTCAGCGGTAATGGTGTAAAATTTACTGTCTTTTCTGATTCTGAAATCTGGAAGTTTGTAGTTAAAGCGAAGGCTCAGGCTCAAATCTCCACAGAAGCACCGCCTGTAGGCTCAAGTGACCGCTACTTCTCCGTAAGTGCGATATATGACGCTGATGAAAATAGCATTGACTCATATGTTGTGCCATACAATGAGGATACATATTACAGTAACGGATATCAGACGGTATTGCTCAATAATGCCGACGTCGATATGACCGCGTTAAGACCATACGCTTATCTCGGAAATAATGCTAAGGTATATCATGACGGCGTGATAGAGGAAACGGAAAACAGCAGTACTAATATCCTTTCCGCACAGGATTTCACAAAGGAACCATCCGATCCGAATATCGAGCCGAAAAACTCGGTAAAATACACTGTTTCGGCGGAAAATCATATCAATCAGAAAAACTACAATCTTACCGTTGTAAAGAAAACTCATGGTGCCAAACTGTTTGTAAACGGCCCAAATGAGCGTGAAATATTCCTTGACGATTTCTATGATAACGTACATGATATATTTATCGCTAATATAGGTGATGAGGAACTTACAGGTTTAAAGGTTGAGCTTAATGCGACAAATGTAAAATTAGACGATTACTGGACTGTCGGCGGAGAAAAAAATGATACACTTGCTCCGTTTACTACTACGTCAAATAATGGTACATGGTATGGTGAATTACCAAATGTGGGTAAAATAAGACTTATTCCCGATGGTGAAGGCGATATCAACGGTACGCTGACCATCAGCGCGGACGGACAGGAGCCGAGAGTAATCACTCTTAAGGGTAAAGCAGGTAATCCTAAAATCGATACCGAATCGCTTGTTGAGGCGGTTAAATACGTACCGTATCAGTCTATCATTACTACAAATAATATGCATGACTGGGTTCAGGCAACCTTCTCTCTTTCAAAAGGTAAGTTACCCGAAGGCGTAAAGCTTTTGCCGAGTGGTGAATTATACGGTGTGCCGAAAGAGTCGGGAGAGTTTCCGATTAGAGTGAGGGCAAGCTTCAGTGATTACACCTTCGCTGCTTCAGTAGCTGAATTCACGTTGAAGGTAATGGAAAATACCGATGCTAATGTCGACGCGCAAACTGATGATGGCTATGAAATAATTACGCGTGTGCCGGACAGCATAAAGAGCGATACAGAGCAAATTTTTGAATTTGAATATGACTACGGCGAGCATAAGGAAGAGTTTCAGGGCTTTTGGCTTGACGGTGAAAAACTGAAGGAAGATGAGGATTATCTTGTTGAGCCAGGAAGTACAAAAATAACTATTAAATCTCAAACAATAAAAAATGCCGGTAGTGGTAAGCATACAATTGCTGCCGAGTATCGTTCAAACAGCACAAACGAGGTTAAGAAGGCGGCACAGAACTATACCAGAGGAAGTTCAAGCAGTAAGAAAGGCGGCGGAGGCGGAGGCTCAAGTTTGCCGAGCTATAAGGTATGGTTTGAAGTGAACGGAGGCGCATGGCTTGATTCTGTCACTGTAAACAAAGGCGATACAATATCCGAGCTTCCCATTCCGGAAAGAACAGGATATGCGTTCAAGGGCTGGTATAAGGACGAGAAGCTGACGCAGCCGTTTGATAAAAATGAAAAAATAAACAGTACCACTGTCTTATATGCAAAGTGGAGTCAGATATTTGGTGTTTGGTTTGAAACCAATTGCGGAATATGGGTTGACCATATGGATGCTGAGGAAGGATCTACTCTTTCATCGCTCCCATCTCCGAAAAGAAACGGATATGTTTTTGACGGTTGGTATAAGGACGAGGAACTAACACAACCGTTTGACACAACAACTAAGGTAGAAAGCACAATTGTCGTATATGCTAAGTGGCTCGCAGATGAGCTTCCCGATAATGTTCTCGGGTTCAGAGATGTAAAGGAAAGCGATTGGTTCTATGAAGATATTGACTGGGCATATAATAACGAATATATGGTTGGAGTCGGAGAACTATTGTTTGCACCGTCTAACCCAATAACAGGCGGAATGGCGGTATCGGTTCTTGCGCGCATGGCAGACATTGACGTAGACAAATACGCAGACAAGTCCTTTAGCGACATATTCGAGAATGAATGGTACACAAACAGTGCTAAATGGGCAAAGACGGAAGGATTGGTAGATACAATTCCGTTTAATCCTCCGGTTGAGATAACGCGTGAACAGATGGGAGTTCTTATTGATAAATATCTTGAAAAAGTAGCGCCGGATATCGAATATACAGACGAAGAGGTAATTTTTGCCGATGAAAGTGAGATAACCCCTTCGGCTAAGCAAAGCATGCAGAAGCTGTTTAATTTGGGTATATATTATGGTAGGGGAGATAATATAATTGATCCCAAGAGTAACACTACTCGAGCAGAATTTGCTGCTCTTATGAGGCGTGTAGATAAATATTTGAACAAATAACGGCTTGTTGTACAATACGCTACAAAAAAACGGGAGTGCCGAATGGGTGCTTCCGTTTTTTGTGGTATGGGAAATTGCGTTAAAAAATTGACAAAACGGTATTATTGATATATAATTACAATATATGCGTCCGAAGCGGCGCGTGAAAAAATACGGAGGTGTAAAATGGAGCAGAAATTTGATTTTGGTGTGATCGACAAGATTTTGGAAACGTATGGCAGTGAGCAGAAAAATCTCATAACCATACTCCAGTCCGTACAGTCGGAGCACCATTATCTGCCGAGGAAGGTACTTGAGTACATAGCAGAGAAAATGAATATCAGTTTGGCGAAGATTTATTCCGTCGCCACCTTTTATGAAAACTTTTCTCTCGATCCGAAGGGCAGATATATTATCAAGATATGTGACGGAACGGCGTGTCACGTGAGAAAGTCTATACCGATCCTTGAAAGGGTGCGCGACACGCTCGGCGTAAGCGCGGAAAAACCAACCACGGACGACATGATGTTTACCGTCGAAACGGTTTCATGTCTTGGCGCGTGCGGACTCGCGCCCGTAATGACGCTTAACGATAAGGTGTACCCCGCGATGACTCCCGATAAGGCTCAGGAGCTTATTGACGCGGTGAGAGAGGGGGAGAGCGAGTCATGATAAAAAGCAGAGATGAACTTCGCGCTTACCGCGAAAAATGTGAAAGGGCGCTTAACGCGCAGAATATACGCGTGCTTGTGTGCGCGGGTACGGGCTGTGTCGCGGGCGGAAGTCTTGATATATATAAAAGACTTATCGAGCTTTGTGAGGAAAAGGGACTTAACGCGCAGATAGAGCTTGAGAAAGAGGTAAGCCACGAGGGTATAGGTATCAAGAAAAGCGGCTGTCACGGTTTCTGTGAGCTGGGACCGCTTGTTAAGATAGAGCCGATGGGTTGGCTGTACCTTCAGGTCAAGATAGACGACTGTGAGGAAATAGTCGAAAAGACGCTCAAAAACGGTGAGAAGGTGGAAAGACTTTTCTACCATGACGACACAGGCGTGTATGAGAAGCAGTTCGATATACCGTTTTATAAAAATCAAACGAGGATAGTACTTGACGAGTGCGGTCAGATCGACGCGGACTCCGTTGACGAGTATATCGCGTTCGGCGGTTACAGAGCCGTTGAAAAGGCGCTGTTTGAAATGGACAGTGTGGGAATATGCAATCAAATCGAGGAAAGCGGCTTAAGAGGACGCGGAGGCGGCGGTTATCCCGCGGGTAAAAAGTGGATACAGGTGCTCCATCAGCCGGAAACCTTGCGTTACGTTGTCTGTAACGGTGACGAGGGCGATCCCGGCGCGTTCATGGACAGAAGTATAATGGAGGGTAATCCCCACCGTATGCTGGAGGGTATGATAATCGCCGGTATAGCCACCAAGGCGCACGAGGGCTACATATACGTCCGCGCCGAGTACCCGCTTGCGGTAAGGCGTTTGAACCGCGCGATAGAGGCGGCGAGAAAGCTCGGACTTTTGGGCGATAACATACTCGGAACGGATTTTTCGTTCGACATACATATAAATCAGGGCGCGGGCGCGTTCGTGTGCGGCGAGGGCAGCGCGCTTACGGCTTCTATCGAGGGCGAGAGAGGTATGCCGAGAGTAAAGCCGCCGCGTACCGTCGAGGCGGGACTTTTCGGAAAGCCCACCGTGCTCAACAACGTTGAAACGTATGCCAACGTGCCGCTTATCATAATAAACGGCGTTGACTGGTACCGTTCCATCGGTACGGAAACAAGCCCCGGCACAAAGGCGTTCGCCATTACCGGTAACGTAAAGAATACGGGACTTATAGAGGTGCCTATGGGAACGACGCTTCGCGAGGTCGTGTTTGAAATAGGCGGCGGCATAAAGAACGACAAGAAGTTTAAGGCTGTGCAGATAGGCGGACCTTCGGGCGGCTGCCTGACGCTCGGCGAGGGACAGATAGATCTGCCGCTTGACTTCGACTCCTTAAAGAAGGTCGGAGCGATGATAGGCAGCGGCGGACTCGTTGTAATGGACGAGCACACGTGCATGGTCGAGGTTGCGCGTTTCTTCATGAACTTCACGCAAAACGAGTCGTGCGGAAAGTGCGTGCCGTGCCGCGAGGGTACAAGACGTATGCTTGAAATACTTGAAAGAATAGTCGGCGGTACGGGTACTCTTGAGGATATAGATCTTTTGGAGGAGCTTGCGAACACAGTTTCAAAGACGGCGCTTTGCGGCTTGGGAAAGACGGCGGCGAACCCCGTGCTTTCGACGCTCAAATATTTCAGGAACGAGTATGTCGCGCACGTCGTGGACAAGAAGTGCCCGGCGGGCGAATGTAAGGCGTTGAAGGTTTACAGGATAGATCCCGACAAGTGCAAGGGCTGCTCGAAATGCGCGCGCCAATGCCCGGTAAGCGCGATCTCGGGCGAGATAAAGAGCCCGTTCAGTATAGACACGGCGAAATGTATAAAATGCGGAGCTTGCAAGAGCGCTTGCCCGTTCGGCGCGGTAGAGGAGGTATAAACGATGGGATATATGTATATTGACGGAATGAAAATCGAGTTTAAGGACGAAAAGAATATCCTTGAGGTTATACGCAAGGCGGGCATTGAAATGCCGACGTTCTGCTACTACTCCGAGCTTTCCACCTACGGCGCTTGCAGAATGTGCGTTGTGGAAAACGAGCGCGGCGGTATCGAGGCGGCTTGTTCTACGCTTCCGCGCGACGGTATGAAGATAAAGACGAACACGCCCGCGCTGCAAAAACACAGAAAGATGATTTTGGAGCTGCTTTTGGCGACGCATTGCCGCGACTGCACAACGTGTTCGAAAAACGGCTCTTGCCGCTTGCAGGAGCTTGCGCTTCGTTTCGGAGTAAAGCGCGTGCGCTTTGAAAACAACAGGGAAGAGAAGGAAAAGGACACAAGCAGCAAGAGTATCGTCCGCGATCCGAACAAGTGTATTCTCTGCGGCGACTGCGTGAGAGTATGTCAGGAGAAGCAGGGACTGGGCATAATCGACTTCGCGCACAGAGGCTCGAAGCTTCAGGTAATGCCCGCGTTCGACATGAAGCTGTGCGACACAGACTGCGTAAACTGCGGTCAGTGCGCGGCGGTATGTCCCACCGGCGCTATAACAGTAAAAGACGAAACGGAAAAAATGTGGCAGTACCTTGACGACCCCACGAAACGCGTAGTCGTACAGATCGCGCCGGCGGTGCGCGTGGCGCTCGGCGACGAGTTCGGTATCGAGCACGGCGAGAACGTGCTCGGCAAGACCGTTAAGGCGCTTAAAATGATGGGTGTGGACAGCGTGTTCGACACCGCGCTTTCCGCCGACCTTACTGTCATGGAGGAGGCGGCGGAGTTTATGGAGCGCGTCGAAAACGGCGGCACGTTCCCGATGTACACGTCCTGCTGTCCCGCGTGGATAAGGTACGCGGAGAATAAGCACCCCGAGCTTATCAACACAAATATTTCAAGCTGTCGCTCGCCTATGCAGATGTTCGGCAGCGTGATAAAGAAGTGGCACGAGCAAAGCGGCGACGAGCGCGAGCTTATCTCCGTGGCTATCATGCCGTGCACGGCGAAGAAGTACGAGGTCGCGAGAAACGAGTTTACCGAAAACGGTAAGCGCGTTGTCGAGCTGTCGCTGACGACGCAGGAGCTTGCGACGATGATACGCGAAGCCGGTATACAGTTTGGCGAGCTTGAAAACGAGTACCTTGACGCGCCCTTCGATATGGGCGGAAGCGGAGCCGGCGTTATTTTCGGCGTTACAGGCGGCGTTGCCGAGGCGGTAATACGTCAGTGCAGCGACGATAAAAGCTCCGGCGCGGTAAAGGATATTAAGTTCATAGGCGTGAGAGGCAGAGATGAGATAAAGGAAGCCACGGTACACGCCGGCGGACGCGATTTTAAAATATGCGTGGTCCACGGGCTGGCGAACGCCGAGAAAATCATAAGAGCGACGCAGAGTGGGGAATTGTACTACGACCTTATCGAGATAATGGCGTGCCCTGAGGGATGTATCGGCGGCGCGGGACAACCGTTCGCGATAAGTCCCGAGCGTGACAAACGCGCGCGCGGACTTTACCATACGGACGAGCGTATACAGATAAAGTTCTCCGATAAGAACCCAATCATGGGCTACATCTACGACGATATATTAAAGGACGAAGCCCACAGCTTGCTCCACGTGCATTACGAATAATTGTTTTTGTATAAAAAAGGACGCTTATGGCGGTGTGACATAAGACAGTATAATCAATAATTTTATGACAGGCTGTCGGACAGGGTACAAAAAAGGCATATCGCTTGCATTGCGATATGTCTTTCTTACCTATATACATCACCATTTAAAAGATATTTAAACCGCCAAAACCAGCATAAACACTGTGTTTCCGGAGCACAAAAGTCAAAAAATCAGGTTTGGTCGAGTGATATTAAGGATGTGGTAATGCGGTTAATACTTTCAACTGCCATATTAGCTATAAAACAAATATGCAGTCGAGGAGAAAATATTACCGGATGATATTAGGTTAGGGAAAGACAACAAATATTGCCAGGACAGCCATTGCAAGGGGATTGGCCTACTTTATCGGAGGGATGATGACGTGGGATACCGCATGAATATATAGCGTTCTGACAATTAAGTATTGTAATTAGCAGTGTCACTCACAACACGGCAACTATTAACAGGAGAATCTCTAAAAGGGCTTGCATCATCTAAGATTTAAGTCGTATACAAAATAACCATGTTGGCACATGGCTATATGTAATCCACACTTTTATACGATAGGTTTCGCGATGGATCATTAACCTGTAGGTAAGGAGCAATCCGAATCCACATATAGCAGAGAGCCAATGCTAGGAACTGATACGTCTGAAGCCCTTTTCACGGTTTTTTCGGCTAAATCTTAATAATTTTGTGGTAATTTTTCAAGTTGTCTTTTTATAAAAGTCATTATATATCAGCTATATTATCAATGATATCGCCTTGACAATATTTTGAATATTTTATAATTATCTTATTATATGTATATGGTTCAACATCTTTTAAAAAAGCTAAAAATCCTAATATTTGCTCCGGATTGCCTTCACCATGGACGAGCTTTTTATAAACCATTTTCTTAATTTCATTTCTTTTTCCTGTTCCAATTGAAACAATTCCATCATTTGTTAAAATAAGTCCAGTTACTTTACGTCTATGCTTTTTAGAAATAAAGCTTGTCTTTTTAGTGTTCATTTCAAATCCTCTGCTTTTCAAGGCTTTCTGGACATAATCTTTTAATTCTTCCGGAATATAGTCCTTTGACGATATATAGATATCGTCAGCATATCGAGAATAAGTATAGTTACATTTTTCACAATAATTAAGTAACTCTTGATCAAAATCATACATAATGACATTTGAAACAATAGGAGAACTGACCGTCCCAATACATAAAAAATCTCCTCTAAAGCATATTCTCTTAATTGCTGAAAGTGAACTATTAAAATCCGCTTCCAGACTGTCAAAAATATTTTTATGATCTTCTAATATAGGCTTAATCATATCAAACTTTATATTTTCAAAAAAATTTTTTATATCAGTATGAAATATATGGTTTGACGTTTTGTGAATACTTGCATGCTTTTTTATCGAATCTCCTTTTTTATATGCATATGCGCCACTGGATACAGGAAGTTTTTTTAATACATTTTCAACAACCCAATACTGCATTGATTTCAATTCCGGACTGGCTTGCGATATATGTCGTATGCCACCGTCTCTTTTATTTATATAATAATCTTTATAACAGTAATCGGAGCATGTGATAATGCCAGACAAATAATCGGTGTCTAATTTAAATTCTTGAGCAATAACATCAACTAAAGTCATTAAAAATCACCCCCATATCTATATTTTCTACAAATCAATCTGTTTCTTTCTCTTTCCAAAGCATTACCGTAATATTTAAACATAAAATTTGAAATCTTACCTTTTAACTGAGTTGTAATGATATTATTGGTTATTTGTATAAGCCCGACGGTTTCTAAAAGCTTTAATATATATTCATATTTTATCTCTTTGTTAAATTCCTTGCCATCGGTTTTGGTAAATGTAAATGACGTAAATGATTTTACTTGTTTATATAATTCTATCAAATCTGCGCGAGAAATAGGCTGTGTCATTAGAATTATTTCCAACAATTCCAAAATAAAAGAATTTATTAATACGCTATTAGAATCTACATTAATTTTACGTCTATTTTGACTTGATTTGGCAGATTTAAAGTTTTCCAAAATTGATTCTGCTTCCTGCCGCAACTCAGAGCTACCTAATGGAGCACCATTATCTAAAGGGGCATATACAATTTTTGCGCCATTATTTTTTGCTTTTTTTACCGGCCCTGTCATAATAAATGATTTACTGTTTTTGTATTTGGTATCTATTACCAATATTAATTTATGATTAAACAACTTATCAGCATATGAAAACGCTCCGAGCTCGCTGTATGTTCCCGGGCTCTCAACAAAAAGAATTATGATGTCACTCACTTCTGCCAGAAATTCCTCAAAAGTAAGCAAATCTATATCTGCATTGAAAGTATCATCCCATAATTTTTCCGACAAAACAAAACAAAGGCTGTCGTCTTTGGATTCCATAAAGTCCTGAATAACCCCACGATTTGTTGAAGAATATTTGTCATATGCTTTTCCACATAAAAAAACAAACTTCGGGTAGGTCATATATTTATATTCGTTTTTTTCTAAATGGGCTTTTAAGCTGTCTATCATATCATTAGAATAAATACGAGTATCCATAGTACATCCTACCCTTGTCTGTATATATATGAATACTTACTTATTGCCGTTGTTGCACGACGGCTCTGAGGAGGCTCTGAGCCGTTGGGCAACAACGGCATATAAGCCTACCAATCAATCAGACCCCATTTAACATGAGGCGCTATATACACATTTTTGTGATATAATTTACTAAGTATTCATATCAAATTATAACATACCATTTGCTGAAAGTCAACATAAACCTCAATTTTTCGACATTGATATAGTATTGGTTAATTCCTATTTACCGACAACACTTCTGTAATGGCTTCCTGATTATCGTCCCAAAACAAAATTTTACATTTGCCGCTTGGGTTAGCAATAAATTTTACGCCATTTTCGGTGGCTGTTCCATCAAGAATATCGCAGCTTATCAACACTCCCTCTTCCGTGTAGCTTGCGAGATAAGCCGTAATATCATTTGTGTCTAAAGTATTGTCAATCATATCAAAATCAACGACAACCGCGCCGTTTTCTTCGTATGCCGTCACATCTGCGGAGTAGCGATATTGCCCAACCGTTTGTAATGACTGCTCAATTGTATTGCCGCGGTTCATCGTTGCAATCACTGTGCCGGTACTATCCGTTATGACCACCGATGATGCGTTACGTAAATCAACATTCTCAAAATTATACCGTCCGATTTCGTCGATCTGCGCCGAATATTGCGTGGTTCCATCATATGTTGTGAGATATATATCCGGACTTTCGTCCGGAGTTTCCACGAATGGAGTTATTATAATTCCCCGACTATCATCGCTGTCTTTATAAACATACGCATAATAATCGCCGTAATCATCTGACATTTCCGTAGTGTAATCATAATCGACCGCGTAATCCCTTACAAATTCAGCTCGCACAGTTACATTTTCCAACGCGGTAAATCGGTATGTTTCATCGGTTGATACAAGCTCATCTCCGATGTACCAGCCGGAAAGAGTGTACTTATTATCTGACGCAAGGGCGGTAAGCTCAACCGAATCACCCTTAGCGTAATCCCCCGCACCGATCACAACTCCTTCATCGCCGCACTCGGTTTCAACGGTCACAAACGCCGTTAAATCATCGGCTGATAAATATTCATCCGCATTTATATCTCCGTCCTGCGAGGATATGGGATTGTCCGCCCCGTCTGCGATACTCTCCGAATTGAGTGTCTGCTCAAATGACGCACCCTCGGTCAGCGGTATTCCGTAATAATTCAATCTGCCTACCGGTTCACCGTCCTTGACTTCTTCGAGAACATAGTTAAATTCGCCTTCATCGGTACCGGTCATTTCAATTCTGACCTCCATATCGCTCGGCACATACAGATTTTTAACGTCATCGCTCGTTTCGATATAGATGTCGTCGTTATAATAAACCTCGCCGTCGCGTACATAGCCGATAACCTCGTCGTCAGTGTTGTAAACCGTAAAGTCAACGGGACATTGGAAAATGGATTTCATCCATGACGCTGCTTTATCGAAAAATCCCTCCTTTTTCGGCGGTTTGCCGATACTGTACATATAATCGTATAACTCGTCGCACAATGTGTTTTTTGCGTTATTAACCTTGTCCATAGCCTGTTTGATAATGAAATTATCGACCGCGTTGTCGCTGTAATCAAGCTTGGACAGCTTATTGTAAATATCCTCGGCATTAGATAATGCGTTTTCTATATGCCTTGCGTCGGAAAAGGCTATAATTCCATGGACAAGATCATATCCGTCGGAGCATTTTTTGAACACGGTCAGGATATTTCCAAACCCTTTGTTTCTCAGAGACTTTATGGATTTTTTAACGCTGTCCTTAATCAGCGCCTCATAATAATCGCCGAATCCCGTTATATCCGAAATCTCGGCAAACAGTGATTTTGCGGCGCTTTTTGTAATGCCGTCCGTAATGTCCCGTATTTCGCCCAAAAAATTGTTCAGAGCATCCCTCACATCCTCCGGAGATGATGAGAATATCGCATAATATGAAATGCTGCCCTTTTTTATAGTCATATATCCAGTGCCTTGCTTTGCAAAGGAAACAATATTCATACTCACCGTCCAGCCGTTTTGTTGAGATGTTTTTGAATAGTGTCCTAATTTTGACAGTATCTGCTTTGTCAGCTTAGCGTCTATCATATAAGCTTCATCATCAAGATCAATGTTAAGTTTCGATACCGCCGTGTCAGCCAGATAATCAAAATACTCGGCAAGCGCCATATACGCGCCGATCTTCGGCTGTTCGGGAATCGTGCCTGTTCCGGTGGTAAATCTTAAATATTTGTATTTCGCGCTTTCATCTTTAAGTATCAGACTTTGCGC
>CANPXG010000024.1 GCA_947585795.1 uncultured Clostridia bacterium | reverse complement strand
CATATCAAACAAAGCAATGGCTATGCAATGCAAAGCAACGCAGAGTCACGCCTCGCATGAGGCGTGTGAGTTGAAATACAGACCACTATTGGTATAGCACAAAAAGAGAGATACCGCCACCTCACAAATCCACACACTATCCCCCCGCACACAAAAACACCGCCCAAACCCGATGTTCAAGCGGTGTTTCGTTTGGTACAGCACCCACGGATAAATGCGAACTCGTTCGGGTGGGCAGGCTGTGCGGTATTTTAATATCGCTGTAATGTAATATAAGTGTCCACACAAAAATTAACGATACACAGTCAAGAACCGAGAAAAACGGGGATAATAATTTAAGATTTCCATAAAACACGGCAAAAGAATAAGCTGGACAAAATTTGAAATTGTATGATATAATTATGCTGTAATTGAGCAAATGAACAAATCGGGATTTACAGCGCAGCTCAAATTTGTTATTAAACGAACTAAGAAAGGCTTATATTATGAGCAATACAAATTATGATATAAATGTTATACGCAATATTATTTTGGAGAGTCAGCACTTGCTGAATAGAAGCTCCGGCAGCATAGAGGATATTGTATCGGACATTTGCGGGTTGCAATATGATCCTAATCCAACTATACATTTAAACCAGTATATGATGCTTTGGTGCAGGAAGAAAGATTTCGAAGCAGAACAATTGGATAACGCGGCATATAAGGAATTTAACGTCGTTGAAACATGGGCGTTCAAACGAAATATGTTTTTTGTGCCGAGAAATGAATATTCCATGTACAGATATGCAACGAAAGGGATCGTAAGATGGGGAGAGTCTGATGAGGCTTGGTTTAAAAGAGGAAACAGTCCCGAAGTGCAGGCTGCGGAAAAGGAGTTAAAAGAAAAATTATTAAAATTTGATGGATTGACGTTAAATCAGATTTGGGAAAGGTTAGATTTGGCTTATGAATGGCATAAGTATCGAAGGGAACACGATAAAAGCTATAATCTGCCTATATTCCGAGCCTTTTACAGAATGTGCCGCCGAGGTGATCTTTTGACCTGCGGCAGAAATCCGGGAACGTTCAGAGAACCTGTTTATATTTTAAAGGAAAAAGTGGGCTTTCCCGATTGGACCGCCGATGAAGTTGATGAAAAACAAGCGGTAAAATATATAATTGAAAAACTAACAGCTTCGTTTGGAGTAACCGACCCTGTCCATATCGCGCATATATCAGGGTATAAAACAGCCGATGTTGCGCCTGTATTTGAAGAATTGAAATCTGAAAATAAGATAATGCTGCTTCCGTTTAAAATCGGACGTAAAAATTACTATATCCATTCTTCAAAATCGCATCTGCTTGACGAGCCTGCCTCGGATTACGGGGAAATCAAGCTCATATCGCCGATGGATACAATCGTAAGGGACAAAACATGGCTTAAAACATTTTTTGATTACTCATTTTCCTTTGAGTATTTTAAGAAAAAAGGCATGAAATGGCCGCTTTCGATTCTTGCGGGAAATAAATTTATAGGCTATCTTGATTGTAAAATGGAATGGAAAACCAAGAAATTTATAATAAAAGAAAAGAACATCTGCGATCCCGCTTTTGACGATCATAAGGAAATCGAACGCGCAATTCAAGATTTAGCCGCTTTTCACGGAACTGATGAAATTGTTGAAAAGGGGTAGTGATTAGGATATGAAAACGGAAAGAGGAATTTTTACTTATATGCCAGAGCAACCGAGTGGTAGTTATATAAAGCTGTTGCACAAAAAGTGTAATAGCTTTTTTGCATGGAAGAAAAAATACAGAACGCGCTCGCATGGCGTGTGAGTTGTGTATTGAAGAGCTATCGGATCAATGTTAAATACTTGCATTTTTCTTCAGATTGAGCTATAATATAATCACCCCGAAGGGACGAGGGATTTATTCATCCCTTTGTAATGTTCCCTGATGGCTATAATTGCTGCTGTCATACAATTGCAGTTATCAGGAAAATCATTTTCAAAATCACGTCTTGCAATAGACGGACATATTGGCATGTCAAACAAAGCAATGGCTATGCAATGCAAAGCAACTCATAGTCACGCCTCGCAAGAGGCGTGTGAGTTGAAATTTGGATATGTTTGAAAAGAAAGCCGAGAACACCGGTCACGCCTCGCATGAGGCGTGTGAGTTGAAATGTAGGTTTGGGGACTTTTCTACCATAGACGGAAGTCACGCCTCGCAAGAGGCGTGTGAGTTGAAACAATTGAGTAACTTGATTTTATAATACACTCTTGGTCACGCCTCGCATGAGGCATATGAGTTGAAGTATGGCGAATGATTACAAACGGACAAGATCCGTCGTTTCCGCTAAGGGCGGATTTGCAAATACACGTAAAAAGTGCGCAGATGAATGCTAAAACGTTGACAATTTCGGTGGAAGCGGATATAATGAATATGAGGGGTGGAAATACGATTATGACGGCTGAAGCACTGTCGACAAGATTTATAAATTCATCGGAACAGCTTTATGGCAACGCCGACAAAATAAAACCCATTAAAAATTACGAGGATATAGTAATTCATGGCGATAAGACCGGTTTTGCTTATCACGATAACAGCGGTAAGGAGCACTACTATACCGTACATGAATTTGCTTCTATTTTGAAAGACAGTGAAGTTTACGGCGGCAATATACGTCTTATATCGTGCGAAGCCGGAGCTGACGGCGCAACAGCGGCACAAGCTTTGGCGGATTTGTTAAAAGTAGATGTTATGGCGCCGTCCGATGTTGTTTGGATCATGCCTGATGGCTCTATGACTATAGGTATCACCCCAAGTGTAAATGACGGTGAGTGGAGAATATTTAAACCGAAAGCAGGTGAATAAAATGAAACAGGTATGTGATGTAAAAAAACTTCTTTCCGACAAGAATTATATTCGCGAGATTATGTCGGAAACGCCTCTAAAGGATAAGAGCAAAATATTAAATCATCTTAGGAAAGGGACGATTACAGCGGCGGCTGCAGGTCGTGCGCGTGATGTTATTTCCGGCGAGATTATAGATGGCGAACTGACATATTTGACAGACGGCGTTTACGAGTGGCGTTCGGATATTCCGTATTACGTTGACAAATACAATGTACGGTTGAACGATGATTTTATTCATTATGTGATGTCGGCATAATAGGTTTGAAAATCAAACACAGCATACAAGCACGTTTTCGGACGTGCTTTTTGCATGGGAAAAATACAGACCACGCCTCGCATGAGGCGTGTGAGTTAAATTGACATATTGGTATAGATATGATACAATACATTACAGAAAGGAGGCAAGACAATGGCAAAAGACCAAAGACCAAAAAAAGAAACCTATCAAGCGCAAGCTCATATCAGCGATGATAGATTTCATAGTCGGGTTGCTACTCCTTATCATCGACAAGATGATTAAGTAGCAGGAGGAGGGGACAAACTCCCCTCTTCTGCGGACTATTATAACAAATATTATTGCCATTGTCAATAAAAAAATGAGTGCTTTAAGATTTCTCGGTATATTTTTTATAGCCGCAGGATGCACAAAACTGATTTGGTATCTTGTTGAACAAACGAATGGATAATATGGCGGCTAACGCCACACCCTCCCACGAGCTTTGCCACATCAAAAAACGGCGCGGAAGAAACCGCGCCGTTTTTCATATATTTATCCGAACAGGCTCATCAAATGAGCCACAACCAATCCGCCGCCGCCCATCCGGCTTCCGCCTCAAGCGACTTTCCGACCTCGCTATCGAAAGCGTCGCGGCAAAAAAACGATTGGATTTTCCGCAGCTATTTAAGTATTTTAAGAACCTGTAAAAGATATTCCCAAACGCGCGCGGCGGACTTAATGTCAAGCTTCTCGTCGGGCGTGTGCACGCCACTCATGCTCGGACCTATCGAAACCATGTCCGCGCCGGGCAGCTTCTCAAGTAAAATACCGCACTCAAGTCCCGCGTGGATCGCGGTAACGACAGGCTTTTTACCGTACATTTGCTCGTAGACCGAGGAAAGCGCGCCGCGAAGCGGTGAGCTTGCGCGGTACTCCCACGCGGGATAGCTGTCGCCGACTTCGACGCTGCCGCCGACATACTCGACGAGCGACACCACTTCACTTATGAGTAATTTTTTGTCGCAGTCCGCGTTCGAGCGAAGCATAAAGCTGAGCTTAAACACGTTTTGGGAGGTAAGCGCCTCACCCGGATTTGACGAGGTTTGCACGAGGCTTGGCATGTCCGCGCTCATTGCGCGCACTCCGTAAGGAGCCTGCATAAGAGCAAGCGTCACCTTTTTTGTGCTCTCATCGTCAAAGCACTTATCGCCCGAGGGCGCGTCCTCCAAAGAAACGTGCGCGTCAGGCTCAGAAAAGGCACACTGCGCCTTAAGTTCCGAATCAAACGCTCCGACGATTTCGTTAAGAAGCTTTTCGTCCGACTTTGAAACGCAAACAACAGCCTGCGATGCGGGAGTTATTACGTTCAGCCGTCCTCCGGCGTTCATGGAAACAAGGCGGAAGCGGCATTTTTGGCTTATATCGTAAAACAGCTCACCCATGACTTTTACTGCGTTTTTACGATTTTTGTTTATGTCGCTGCCGGAATGTCCGCCGAGAAGTCCGCTGACCGTGATTTTTTTCACCGCACCGTCCGCGTTTTCCGCCGTGAGTGGAATTTCACAGCTTACGCGCGCCGCGCCGGCGCAGCTCACCGTGATAACGCCTTCCTCCTCGGAGTCGATATTGATGAGCCGCCTTCCCTTTAAACGCGACGCGTCGAGCGCGTTCGCACCGCGAAGTCCCGTTTCCTCGTCGGCGGTCAAAAGCGCCTCGACGGGCGGGTGGGGAATGTCCTCAGAGTCAAGCAGGGCGAGTATGTACGCCACGCCTATACCGTCGTCGCCGCCGAGCGTCGTACCGTCCGCGCAAAGATAGGAGCCGTCAACGACCGCGTCTATCGCCTCGTTTTTCATATCCTTTTTACAGTCGGGAAGCTTTTCGCAAACCATGTCAAGATGTGCCTGTAAAATTACCGGCGCGCTTTGTTCATAGCCCGCCGAAGCGTCTTTAAAAATCATGACGTTTCCGTACCCGTCGCAGTACGATTCAAGACCGCGTTTTTCGGCGAAAGCAAGACAGTACTCCCTGACCTCTTTCAAATTCCCCGAGCCGCGCGGAATTTTCGTAAGCTCCGAAAAATAGTGAAACACTTTTTTCGGCTCAAGTTCGGTAATTTGCATAAAAAATCCCCCCATTCTCAGAATACTACTGTTATATTGTACCATATATTTGATGATATGTCAAACACTTCGTCGGCGTGGTTATTGACAAGAAAAGAGCGTTGTGCTATAATTCACAGCGAAAAGATAGGTTTTGCTTGGAGTGTGGAAAAGGGTATGGAAAATCGTGCAACGGATACGGAGGAGCGCCGTAAAAAAGCCGAGCGCAGCATTATAAAAACGTACAGAAAAAGTATATGGCGCAAGTTTATACGCGGCATAAACGAGTACAAAATGATAAACGAGGGCGACAAAATAGCCGTGTGCATTTCCGGCGGCAAGGACTCCATGCTTATGGCGAAATGTATGCAGGAGATCCACCGTCACGGCGTTGTTAAGTTTGACCTCGAATACATCGTCATGGATCCCGGCTACAACAGCGCGAACCGCAGAAAAATCGAGGACAACGCGCGTCTTTTGGGCGTACCGATACATGTATTCGAAACGCGCATTTTCGATTCTGTGGTAAATGTGGACGACCACCCGTGCTACCTTTGCGCACGTATGCGGCGCGGCTACCTCTACAAAGAGGCGCAGAAGCTCGGCTGTAACAAAATCGCGCTCGGTCACCATTTCGACGACGTGATAGAGACGATACTCATGGGTATGCTCTACGGCGCGCAAATCCAGACGATGATGCCGAAGCTCCACAGCACGAACCACCCCGGTATGGAGCTTATACGTCCGATGTACATGGTAAGGGAAAAGGATATTAAGGCGTGGGCGCGGTACAACGAGCTTGATTTTATACGGTGCGCGTGTCGTTTCACTGAACGCGTAGCGACGGAGGAAATGGAAACGGGTTCAAAGCGGCAGGAGATGAAAAGGCTTATCGAGCAGTTTCGCCGCACAAGCCCGTACATCGAGAAAAATATTTTTAACAGCGTCAAAAACGTCAATCTCACAACGATTATCGGCTACCACGACAACGAGCGTGAGTACAATTTTTTGGACGACTACGACGAGAAGAAATAAGGAGCGTCAAACATGGCAAATCAGTTTTCGAGAACCGAACTTCTGCTCGGTGCGGACGGCATGGATAAGCTCAAAAACGCGCGCGTCGCGGTGTTCGGCGTAGGCGGCGTGGGCGGTTACGCAGTCGAGGCGCTTGTAAGAAGCGGAGTGGGTGAGATAGATATTTTCGACAATGACACCGTAGCGCTCACAAACCTGAACCGCCAAATCATCGCAACGCGTGACACTATAGGCAGATACAAGGTCGATGTGATGAAGGAGCGCGCGCTGTCGATAAACCCCGACGTCAAAATAAACGCGCACAAATGCTTTTTTATGCCCGACAACGCCGACGAGTACGATTTTTCGGTTTACTCGTACATTGTGGACGCGATCGACACCGTTACAGGCAAGATAGAGATTATAACGCGCGCGAACGGTGCGAACGTGCCTGTAATAAGCTGTATGGGCGCGGGAAATAAGATGAACGCCGCGATGTTTGAGGTCGCCGACATATACGAAACGTCGGTCTGTCCGCTTGCAAGAGTTATGCGGCATGAGCTAAAAAAACGCGGCATTAAAAAATTAAAGGTCGTTTACTCGAAGGAAGAGCCGATAAAGCCCCTGCCGTCGGACGAGCCGACCGAAAAGCGGACGGTGCCGGGAAGCACGGCGTTTGTACCGGCAGCCGCCGGACTTATCGCCGCGGGCGAGGTCGTAAAGGGTCTAACAAACAAGTAAAAAAGCGCGGTATCCGCGCTTTTTTTATACAACTAAATTACAATTTTACCGCTTTCTATATCGTTTATCACGGCGGCTATCGCGTGGTCGGAGTGATTTACGGTAACGTGATCTGCAGCCGCCTTTACGGCCGGTATTGCGTTACCTACCGCAACGCCCACCCCCGCGTTTTTGATAAGTTCAAGGTCGTTTTCGTTATCGCCCACGCCTATGGTTTTTAAGCGGTCTATACCGATAAGGTCGGCGAGGCGCAAAAGTCCCGCACCTTTATTCGCGCCCTTCGGCAAAAGCTCGTAGTACCACGGACTCGACTGCACGAACGCGTACTCGTTCGCGAACGGCGACAAAGCGAGCGCGCGGCGCACAAGCGGGATCTTGTCCTCGTCGGTCATAAAAAGCACCTTTACCCACTTCTCCTTCACCTCACGGTACGCGAGGTAATTGTCGGGCAGATGTTCAAGCTCCTTGTGACGCTCGACGATTTTATTCACCTTTGAAAAATAAATTTTATCCGCGGTACATATCTCAATACCGACGAAATCAAACATTTTGTCTATGTACTCCACGACATTTACCGCGCGCTCCCCGAGCGTGAGCGACCAAAGTATTTTTTCCTCCGCGAAATCGTACACGACGGCTCCGTTAAAGCACACCATCGGCGCGTTTGGCTCCACGTATTTAAGCATAAGCTTCGCGCCGCGCGGCACGCGTCCAGTTGCGAACGTGAAAAGACCGCCTTCACTTTTAAAATACTCTATCGCGCGCGCGTTTTCCTCACTGACGCGCTTATCTGTCGTCAGAAGCGTGTCGTCAAGGTCGGTGAGAAGAAGCAATCCGTCAAATTTACCCATACCAAATTGTCCTTTCAGATTGATATTTACATTTTATCATATACATTTGATTAAATCTACCTGTATTTTATCTAAAAATAATATTGTATAACGCGCCGAAATGTGCTATAATTATAAGATAAACCGGCTATTGTGGAGATGAAAGGCTGATATATGCGTATAAATGAAGCGATAATAAGAAAAATTTGCTCCGCCACGATTTACAAAAGAGGTCTTGAATACTTTAACGAGGGCAGAGTTCACCTCAGAAAAAGAGAGGAAAACCTGATAACCGCCGTAGTTGACGGCGAGGAGCTGTACAACGTGAACGTAAAGCTCACGCCCGACGGTGTCGGCGACTGCTTCTGCACCTGCCCGTATTTTGAAACGATGAATACGGCGTGCAAGCATATTGTCGCGACGCTTATGCAGCGTCAGAAAGAGCTTGAACAGGGCGCGGACTTCGTGGACGAAAACGACAGGATAGCCAAACGCCTTTGCGACGATTTTATCGCGGCGAAAAATACGCCCACTCAAATGTACGCGAAATTTACGCTGCACATAACGCGCCGCCCGCGCTCGGGCGCGGAGTACGGAATGTCAATGTCGGTAAACGGCGTGCGCGTGCAGGGAATAGAAAATTTTTTGGCGAGCTATATCGCCGGCGACGAGTTCAAGTTTGACCGATACACAAAATACGATCCGCGCGAATGTGAATTTCCGAAGTACCAAAGCGAAATAATAAAAATACTCGCGGAAACGTACGAAAGCAGCTCACTGCAGACGCAGCTTTACATGAAGGCGGCGTATCGGACAACGTTCGGTCAAATGACGGCGAAACGTATTTTCCCGCTTCTTAAGCACGCGGACTTTACAGTCGTATTTGACTCGATGACGCTCGGCGGAGTGAACATAGCGGAGGAAAATCCCGACATCATAATCGACGTGAACGCGATGGACGGCGAAATAGATATGTCCGTGAGCGACAGAGGCTTCGCACTGACGCGTGACGGCGAGTGGTTTCTCTACGAAAACACGATATATCACACCGACGCGGACTGGCGCTCGTACTTTATGCCGATATACACATCTCTCGACGCGCAGGGAAGGACGCAGATAAGCTTTAAAGGCGACAATTCCGTTTTGTTCGCGACGCACGTACTGCCGGAGCTCTGTAACAGGCACGGCGTTATAACGCGCGGAATAGACGAGTTTATAATAAGCGAAAAACCCGTTTTTGACATATATTTTGACACGCTCGGAAACGCCGTCACGGCTACAGTGATAGTAAATTACGGCGACCTTGCGATACGTTTGCCGTCCGACAGCCATACCGACGGCAGGATCATAGTCCGCGACGAGGACGCGGAAAATAACGTCATGTCGTCGTTTAAAAATTTTGTGAAAAACGGCGGCACGCTTTACCTGTACTCGGACAGCGACATTTACGCGTTCCTTTCAGACGAGATACCGCGCCTTGAAAAGCTTGCAAATCTTCATCGCTCCGACAGGTTCAAAGGTCTTAAAATATCGAACAGCATAGACATACGCGCGTCGGTAAGCTACATGACGCATATAGACCTTTTGGAAACGGGCTTTGAGAGCAATCTCACGTATGAGCAGATAAACGGCATATTAAACGCCGTAAAGCTTAAGAAAAATTTTTACAGACTGCCCGGCGGCAGCTTCATAAACCTTGACGGCAGTGCGCAAAAGGACACGCTGAACTTGCTCAATCAGCTCGATTTCACGTATGAGGATTTGAGAAACGGAAGCAAGACGGTACCAAAGTACCACGCGCTGTACTTAAATTCGCTCACGTCGGTGCGCAAAAATGACAGCTTTGTAAAATACGTAAACGAGATAAAGAATAAAAAGCCGATAATTCCAAAGGGCTTGGAGAATGTACTCAGAGAATACCAAAAGGACGGTATGGAGTGGCTTACGCAGCTTTCGTACCTCGGACTTGGCGGAATACTTGCCGACGATATGGGACTGGGAAAGACGCTGCAGATCATCGCGTATATACACGGCGCGCGTCCCGATAAGCCCACGCTTATCGTCGCGCCGAGCGCGCTTCTTTACAACTGGCAAAACGAGATAAACAAGTTTACGCCCGACGCGTCCTCTATCATCGTGGACGGAACAAAGGAGGAGCGCCGCGCCGTTATAGAAAATAAAATCGACGGCTGTGAATTTGTCATAACGTCCTACCCGATTTTGCGGCGCGACATCGCGCTGTACGCCGAAAAGGAGTTTTCGTACTGCGTCATAGACGAGGCGCAGCACATAAAAAACGCGCACACGATGAGCGCGCGAAGCGTCAAGAAAATAAATGCGGAGCATAAATTCGCGCTTACCGGCACGCCTATCGAAAATTCGCTCATGGAGCTGTGGTCGATATTTGATTTTATAATGCCGGGGTACCTTTATTCGCCGAGTGAATTTAGAGCGAGGTACGAGATGCCGCTTGTAAAGGACGGCGACAGAATGACGGCGGACACGTTCCGCGCGAGGATAAAGCCGTTTATGCTTCGGCGCATGAAAAGCGACGTGCTGGAGGAGCTCCCGGAAAAGATAGAAAACACGATGTACGCCGAGCTTACGCCGCCGCAGCGGGACATGTACGCTGCGTATCTTGCGGTGGCGAAGGACAAGACCGCGAAGTTTTTAAGCGAGGGCGGTCGGGGCAGGATGCGCATACTGTCACTCATAATGCGATTAAGGCAGATATGCTGCCACCCCGTGCTTTTTGACGAGAACTACGACCGCGACAGCGGCAAGCTGAATTTGCTCATGGAGCTTGTTTTGAGCGCTTGCGGCTCCGGACACAGAGTGCTCGTGTTTTCACAGTTCACGTCCATGCTCAGAATAATACGCGAAAAGCTTGACGACGCGGGTATAAGCTATTTTTACCTTGACGGGCGCACGCCGTCGGGAACTCGGGCGGATATGTCGGAGAAATTTAACGGCGGAGAAAAGGACGTTTTTTTGGTGTCGCTGAAAGCGGGCGGCGTGGGACTTAATCTTATCGGCGCGGACACGGTGATCCACTATGACCCGTGGTGGAACCCCGCCGTTATGGACCAAGCGTCCGACAGGGCGTACAGAATAGGACAGACGAAGGCGGTACAGGTTATACGTCTTGCGTCGAAGGGTACGATAGAGGAAAGAATAATACAGCTTCAGGAAAGTAAGCGCAGCCTTGCCGACGATATAATACGCGTAAATACTGACACGCTCGGCTCGCTTTCCGACGAGGATATACTTTCACTGTTTGACTGACGGAGGTTATAGGGTTGAAATTCAGGGCGATACTAAAAGATGAATATGACCTAAGAGATGAAGAAAAGAAGGAATTTATATTAAAACCGTGGCATAAAACTCTGATATTTTTTCTGATAATTGCGGCAGCGGTTAATATTTTGGCGGTCGTTTATATAAAGGCGGGCAGCTTCATATACTTTTGGGACGACGCGACTTACTGGGACATATCGCGCAGCCTTGCCGCGTCCGAGTGGGGGAAAGAGTTTTGGCGCGGCGTTTACGACTCGACGGTGACGCAGGACTATAACTACATAGCAGGCATTTTGTCGGCGGTTTTGGTGAAGCTTTTCGGCGAGTCGCGGCTGGTATTTATACTGGGACTTACAAATATGTATCTCATTCCGTCGTATATAGTGATATATATGCTTGCGCGGAAGGTGAGCAAAGCGCCGAAGGTCGCGCTTTCGCTCGTGATACTGCTTTTCCCCGTACTGATGTTTATCACGTTTAACGGCTTCGTCGATATAGGCGGAACGCTGATGTGCCTTATCTGCTTCAACCTGTATTACACGCGAAAGGACGGTAAGGACGGGACGTGGAGATACGTCATAATAGGAATTCTCATAACGTTTATGATGCTGTGGCGCAGGTGGTACGCGTTCTTTTCGGTGTCGTTCCTGACGGCTATGATAGCCGACTGCCTGCTCTCCAAAAGAAAGTGGTACAAGGCGGCGCTGTCGGTGCTCACCGCGGCGGCATTGCTTTTGCTTTTCTTTCGCGGCTTCCTCACGGAGCGTCTTATGCAGGATTACGGGACGCTTTACGCGGGCTACAAATTTTCGGCTATGACCGATTTTAAGCTTATCACGCGTTACTTCGGACTGATTTTCGCGGCGGTGCTTTTGGTATGCTCCGTTGTCTTGGGAATAAAGAAAAAGGAAACGCGCACGGTGTTTATGTGGATACAGATAACAGTCTGCCTGTTCATGTTTTTATCGACGCAAACTCACGGTCAGCAGCACCTTCTTTTGTACGTGCCGTCACTCGTAATGCTGACGCTTATGATCATACGCCACATCACAAAGGAGTGGATGCTTATAGCGCTTTCGGCGCTCGCGCTTTTGCACACGGTGAACGTGTATATACCGCGCCGGCAGCCGTCCAATATTCAAGAGATAAAACACCTCGCGCTCATCCCTAACTTTTCGATGCTGCCGACGCGGCGCGACGATACAAATGACATTTTGGCGCTCAAGCAAAAGCTTGACACGACCGTGTACGAGGGCGATAATTTGGGCGTGCTCGCGTCGTCGTTCACGATCAACGAGGACATTTTGAAAAACGTTGAGCCGTCCTTGGGAGTAAAGCAGATACGCCCGAACTATATAGTGTCGCTTCCGCAGGTGGACTCCCGCGACAGAGATTTGAGCGCACTGTACAACGTAAATTATATACTCGCCGTATTTCCGGAGCAGACGCATCTTGCCGAAGGCAGTCAGACGGTCATTACCGAGGCGGTAAGAAGTTTCGAGGAACATACCGACATAGCGAACGCGTACGAGGAGGTACCCGATTGCGCCGCCGTTATAGACGGTATGACAATTAGACTTTTCCACCGCGTAAGAGCCGAGGAAAAGAGCGACATAGAGGCTTTTGAGGCTCGTCTGTACAAGTAATTGTAAATTATAAACGAAAGGATATGATATAAATGAAAGAAACAAAAACGAACAAAGCCCCCGCGGCGATAGGACCTTACTCACAGGCGATAACGGTCGGAAATCTGCTGTTCACGTCGGGACAGATTCCCATAAACCCCGCGACGGGCGAAATACCCGAGGGCGTTGAGGCACAGGCGGAGCAGGCGCTCACGAACGTGAAAAACCTCATCGAAGCCGCCGGCGCCAGCATAGACAACGTCGTAAAAACGACTGTGTTTATAAAGGACATGAACGACTTCGCAAAAATAAACGAAATTTACGCGAAATACTTTACCGAGCCGTACCCCGCGCGCTCATGCGTGGAGGTCGCAAGACTTCCGAAGGACGTGCTGCTCGAGGTCGAAACAATAGTTGAAATGTAAAAAAACAAGGACGCTTAAGCGTCCTTGTTTTTGGCGACCCGGATGAGGCTCGAACTCACGACCTCCAGCGTGACAGGCTGGCGTTCTAACCAACTGAACTACCGGGCCATTCCCGACACTTAGATATTATACAGGCAAAACGTATAAATGTCAAGCGTAATATTAAAAATTTTTACGCGTAAATTTGACACGACATAAAAATAAGGGTATAATATAACCAAGCAAATTTACGGCGAGGGGGTGACGGATATGACGGCGGAAATTGCCGAAACGGCTGAAACCTTATTAAAAAACAAACAATACGCGTCACTTCGCGACATGCTTTCGGCGATGAACGAGGCGGACATAGCGGATATGTTCACACACGTTCCCGAGGAAAGCATACCGCTTCTTTTTCGTCTGCTCCCGAAGGACTTGGCGGCGGACACGTTCGCGCTTATGGAAACGGACGACCAGGAGCTTCTTATACGCGGCTTCTCCGACAGCGAGCTCAAGGAGGTCTTTGACGAGCTTTACGTCGACGATGCCGCCGACATTATCGAGGAGATGCCCGCGAACGTTGTCAAGAGAATACTTAAAAATACCGATCCCGAGATGCGCGCCGTTATAAACGAGATACTGAAATACCCCGAGGACAGCGCCGGCTCACTCATGACGACGGCGTATATAAGCTTGCGCCCCGAAATGACCGTCAGCGAGGCGATAAAGCGTATCAGGCGCACGATAAGCGACGCGGAAACGGCGTACGTATGTTACGTCACCGACGACAACAGAAAGCTTATGGGCAGTCTTTCGGTCAAAAACCTTCTGCTCGCGCAGCCGACGGAGAAAATACGCGACATAACCGACAAAAGCATAATATGCGTCCACACCCACACCGACAAGGAGGACGTGGCGAAGGACATGAACAAGTACGATCTCGTCACGATGCCCGTCGTGGACGACGAGGGAAGGCTCGTCGGCATCGTCACGTTTGACGACGCGATAGACGTTATGCAGGACGAAACGACGGAGGATATCGAGCGAATGGCGGCTATAAGTCCGATAGAGGAATCGTACTTTAAAACGTCGGATATAAGCCACGCGCGCAACAGGATATTCTGGCTCCTCATCCTCATGCTCTCCGGCGTCATAACCGGCGGAATACTTAAACAGTACGAAACAGCCTACGCCGCCGTACCCATTCTCGCGTCGTTTATACCGATGCTCATGAGTACGGGCGGCAATTGCGGCTCACAAAGCTCCACGATGATCATACGCGGCATGAGCCTTGACGAAATACACTTGCGCGACTTTTTCAAGGTCGTGTTCACCGAGATACGCGTCGCGGCGATAATAGGAGTTATACTTGCCGCCGCGGACGGACTGTGGATATTACTGACTGTGGGCGATGGGAAGATCGCGCTCACGGTAAGCCTGTCCATAATAGGCATAGTCGTCATATCACAGCTTATCGGCTGCACGCTCCCGATGCTCGCGAAGCGCTGCAGACTCGATCCCGCCGCGATGGCGGCACCGATCATCACCACGGTCGTTGACGCGGCATCGGTCATTATTTATTTCTTCATAGCGTCGAAGCTGTTCGCACTTTAGAAATATGCCGACAAAAGTACACGAAAACGAGCGTATAAAATTATGCAAAAAGTAAATTTTTTGTAAAAGAATATTTATATTATTGAAAAGATACGAAATACGTGTTACAATATAGCTGTTAAATTATTAACAGCTATATTTTTTTCAGGAGGTACTTCTTATGGGAAGATTTACATTACCGAGGGACCTTTACTACGGTAAGGGATCTCTTGAGAACTTAAAGAACCTTGAGGGTAAGAAAGCCATCGTTGTCACGGGCGGAAGCTCGATGAGAAAGGGCGGCTTCCTCGACAAGGTCGACGCGTACCTTAAGGAAGCGGGCATGGAAGTAAAGCTTTTTGAGGGCGTTGAGCCGGATCCGTCGGTTGAAACGGTCATGAAGGGCGCTTCGGCGATGTCCGAGTTCGAGCCGGACTGGATAGTCGCTATAGGCGGCGGTTCACCGATCGACGCGGCAAAGGCTATGTGGGCGTTCTACGAATACCCCGACACATCGTTTGAGGACTTGTGTGTTCCGTTCAATTTCCCGAAGCTTCGTCAGAAGGCTAAGTTCTGCGCCATCCCGTCAACATCGGGCACGGCTACGGAGGTTACGGCGTTCTCGGTCATCACGGACTATTCAAAGGGCGTTAAGTATCCGCTTGCGGACTTCGAGATAACTCCCGACGTTGCCATAGTGGATCCCGACCTTACGGCTACTCTGCCGGTAAAGCAGGTTGCTTACACGGGTATGGACGCTTTGACGCACGCGATTGAAGCGTATGTTTCGACGCTCAACTCACCGTTTACGGATCCGCTTGCGATAAAGGCTATCGAGATGGTATTCGATTACCTGCCGCAGTCATATCTTTGCGACATGGACGCGAGAGAGCAGATGCACTACGCTCAGTGCCTCGCGGGACAGGCGTTCTCGAACGCGCTTTTGGGTATAGTTCACTCGATGGCGCACAAGACGGGCGCTGCGTTCTCGACAGGTCACATTCCGCACGGCTGCGCGAACGCGATCTATCTGCCGTATGTTATCAAGTACAATTCTCACGAGCCCGAGGCTATGAGAAGATACGCCGACATCGCAAGACGCGTCGGACTTGGCGGAACATCGGAAAAGGCACAAGTAAACGCTCTTATCGAGAAGATAGAGGAGTTTAACAGAGCCATGAACATTCCCAAGACGCTCAAGGAATTTGGCGTAAACGAGGACGAGTTCAAGGAGAAGGTAAAGAAGATCGCGGAGCTTGCCGTAGGCGACGCTTGCACGGGTTCAAATCCGCGCACGATAACTCCCGAGCAGATGGAAAAGCTGTTCGTATGCACGTATTACGGCACGGAAGTTGATTTCTGATCACGATACAACAAAAAAACAGGGACATTTGTCCCTGTTTTTGTTTGTGAATTTTTAAACGCCGAAATACGCTTGGAAGCCGCCGTCAACGGGTATTACCGCGCCCGTGACGAAGCCCGAAAGCGTGTCGTCCGCGAGGTAAAGCATCGTTCCCACCAAATCGTCGGGATCACCGAAACGGTCCATAGGCGTGTGGAAGATAACCTTCTTCGAGCGCTCCGTAAGCGAGCCGTCCTCGTTTGTCAGGAGCGTTTTGTTTTGCGCCGTCAGGAACCAGCCAGGCGCGATCGCGTTCACACGCACGCCGCTTTTTGAAAAATGAACCGCCAGCCACTCCGTGAAGTTGGCGATACCCGCCTTCGCCGCGCTGTACGCGCTCACCTTCGTAAGCGGGTGATACGAGCTCATCGAAGCGACGTTTATAACGGACGTGCCCTTTCTGCCGAGCAGGTCCGGCATAAATACCTGGGTCGGGATAAGCGTGCCGACGATGTTCAGGTCAAAAACGTAGTTGAAGTTGTCCTTTTCCAAGTCAAAGAAGGAAATAACGTCGGGATCTTCCATATCGCCGTCCTCGTAAAATTCCTTTGTCGTGTTGCCGCGCGGGTGGTTGCCGCCGGCACCGTTCACGAGTATATCGACCTTGCCGAACGCGTCGTTTACGGCTTTTTTTGCCGCGACTACGCTGTCCTTGTCAACCACGTCGCAAACGACGGCAAGACCGTTGCCGCCGAGCTCGTTGATTTTGTCGCGCACGGCTTCGAGCTTTGACATGGTGCGTCCGAGCACAGCCACGTTCATGCCTTGCTCTGCGTAAGCGTAGGCAAAATGCGAGCAGAGAACTCCGCTGCCGCCCGTAATTACGACCGTTTTTCCCTTTAAATTGCTGAATTTGTCCATTTTTCTTCCTCCTTAATACGCTTTTTGCAGCTTTTTTGACGGGTAAAACCCTTTATTGTTCTTATTCCTGATTGCCCGCGAGCTTCGCCGCGCGGTCAGCCGTTATGAGCGCGTCTATTATCTCGTCGAGAGCGCCGTTCATGATTTGCTCGAGCTTGTACAGCGTAAGATTTATGCGATGGTCCGTGACGCGGCTTTGCGGGTAGTTATAAGTACGTATGCGCTCGCTCCTGTCACCCGAACCGACCTGTGACTTGCGCTCCTCGGCGATTTCCCTGCTCCGCTTTTCCTCCATTACCTCATAAATACGCGAACGCAGTATTTTCATCGCCTTGTCCTTGTTTTTGTGCTGAGATTTCTCGTCCTGACACGACACAACTATACCTGTCGGTATATGCGTTATGCGCACGGCGGAGTCTGTCGTGTTTACGCACTGACCGCCCGGTCCGCCCGCGCGGAACACGTCTATCCTGAGATCGTTTTGGTTTATCTCGACTTCAACGTCCTCGACTTCGGGCAGTACCGCCACAGTGACGGCGGAGGTGTGTATGCGTCCGCCGGACTCCGTTTCCGGCACACGCTGCACGCGGTGAACGCCGCTTTCAAACTTGAGGCGGCTGTAAGCGCCCTGTCCTTCCACGGCGAAGCTGACCTCCTTGTAGCCGCCTATGTCGGTGGGGTTGGAGTTCAAAATATCTATTTTCCAGTTTTGGCTTTCGGCGTACATCGAGTACATTCTCATAAGGTCTGCCGCGAAAAGCGCCGCCTCGTCCCCGCCGGTGCCGCCGCGTATTTCCATGATCACGTTTTTATCGTCGTTGGGATCCTTGGGCAGAAGAAGTATTTTTAATTCCTCCGATGCTCTTTCGATAGTTTCCTCCGCCTCCGCCATTTCGAGGCGGATCATTTCCTCAAACTCCTTGTCACGCGTCGTTTCAAGCATCTCTTTATCGTCCGCGACGGTGCGCCGCGCGTTCTTTAACTCCCTGTACTTGTCTATAATGGGCGTAAGGTCGGAATGTTCCTTGCAGTACTCGCGCCACATGTCGCGGTCGGCGATCACGTCCGGATCGCTTATTTTCTCCGACACGAACGCAAATCGTTCCTCAAGCGCCTCAAGCTTATCAAACATATCTGAAATCTCCTTATGCGGTAATGTTATTTACTACAATTATAATGATATTTTATAATATTTTCCTTTTACTGTCAATAAAATTCTCGTATATAGTTAAATTTCAGTCACAAAAAATTAACAATTTCGTTATAGACAACGGCGGGTAAATTTGATATAATATACCGTGAATTTGTATGTTCGGAGGTGAGGAACTTGAAATCAGTGAAAAAAGCGTTATTATGCGCCGTAACGGCGGCGATAATGCTTTGCTCGACTACGCGCGGAATAAACTTCGCCGCACTCGCCAACTCATCCATACCGGAAAGCGAGGCGCTTACGAGCGCCGTGGAGCTTTACGAGCGCCTTACCGAAAACGAGATAGAAATACCCTCCGAGCTTTCACGCGAGGGACTTGACGACGATATTTTAAAGTCCGTCATGCTCGGTTACCTCAACTACGAGGACACGGAACGCGCTCTCCGGGAGGAGAGCATACGCAAGCAGGACTTTATAAACATACTTTACAAAACAATACTCGGCTACAACGAAAGCTACATAATTTACGGCGACGAGGCTGACGCTATACTTAACGAGTGCTACGACAACGCTTACATAGACGACGAAAACAGAATAGCCTACGCGTTCATGATGAAGCACGGCATAATAACGGCAAAATTCGGCACAAAACCGTGCGACGCTCTTTCGAAGGAGGAGTGCGAACGCCTTGTAAACAGCGTCTACGACAGCTTCGCGCAAAACGTGACCGTAAAAATAAACGGAAACAACGTGACCGTCGGCGCGAACGTATCGACCGTCCTCGATGTGTTCGGCATGCCCAACCGCATCGACAAGACGGAGTACGGCTTCGACTGGTACGTTTACAATGCCGACTACGCCTCATTCTTCATGGCGGGCGTTGAGGCGGACAGAATATGCGCCGTATTCTCAAACAGCGCCGCCTTTGACTTTAACGGAATTACCTCCGGCAGCGACTTCACAATGACCGCCGACTACATAGACAACGACTGCTACAGGTTTTACGCCGCACCCGACGGCACCATAGACAGCATTCTATACAATCCGCGTTCGCGCGGAACGGACGATGACGCGTCGATAAAACGCTCAAAGTCCATGATACTTCTCGACATAATAAACGCGTCACGCGCGAAGCACGCGCGTCCGATCTACGTAGAAAGTCCCGAAATGAGCGCCGACACGTGGCTTGCGTCGGTACATTCCGAAGCGGCGCAAGACTACGAGGACAACATAATAACGCAGTCGGGCTACGACGTATTCTCCGTTTACCGTCAGCTTTTGGAAAATAACAGCGAGATACTTACGAACGACACACAGTACGTCACGCCCGTCGGCTTAAATTCCGTCACGGACATGTCGGGCGGTGTTAAAGCGAGCATAATGACCGACACGGACGCTATCGCGAGCGTCGGCGAAACAGAAACGGCACAGATAGAGAGCGCGGACTATTCCCTCACCGAGGTGGACGAGGTCACAGCGCCCGTACTCGTGTCGCCGCGCCCCGAGGACGACTACAACGAGGGCGATGACATCGTAATAGAGCTTGAAAAACAGACGGCGACGAAATACCACATAGAAGTATTTGACGTGGAGAGCGACGAGTACGCCGTGAACGAGTACATAACGACAGACGAAACGACCGTGACGCTCCCGTCGGAGCTTTTTGAGGCGGGCAGCGACTACCGTATCGCCGTCAGCGCGATCACGCCCGAGGGCGAGGCTATGAGCGCGGACGAGGTACTTATAAGCTACGGCAGCGCGTACGACACGGGCGTTACTATACTCACCCCGTACAACGGCGGAATACTCGACGGCGACTGCCTTGAAATAACGTGGGCGTCGGAAAAGTACCACGACTTTTACGTAGACCTCTACAAGGAGGGCGAGGGACTTATCGCGAGCAAGATAATCGAGGACGATAACGACGCGGTCATAAACGGCTTGCTGCCGGGCAAGTACTTCCTTTACGTGACCGCCTTAAGGCGCGGCACGAAGGTGGAGAAGGCGCAGGACTGCGTGACCTTTGAAACAAAGCTGCCCCAGCCCGTGATAAACGAGATAATTTTGGATAAAGACGACACGTACTACTTCGTGTACGAGGACGAGGAGCTTGGACTTCTCTACTTCTACGACGAGGAGCTTATCGACGTCGAGGAGGACGGCGAAACGGTCACAAAGAAGAAAATCATACAGAAACAGGTAAAATCCACGACGGGTTACAGACAGCTCGCTTCAAGACGCTCCAAGCCCGCTTACACGACGGGCGATCCGACGTTTACGAGCCGCGCCCTTCCGTATGACGGAACGGTTGGCAGCGCGATAGTGCGCGAAGCGGAAAAATACTTGGGCGTGCCTTACGTTTGGGGCGGCACAACGCCCGACGGCTTCGACTGCAGCGGTCTTGTCAAGTACGTGTGCGACACGCTCGGAATAAGCGTGAACCGCGTCGCCGAGGACCAGTTTATGAACGGCGTAAGCGTGAGCCGCGGCGAGCTCGAGCCGGGCGACTTGGTATTCTTCGAGGAGAACGGATATATCCATCACGTCGGCATATACGCGGGTGACGGAATGATGATCCACGCGCCGCACACGGGCGACGTTGTAAAATATCAGTCTATAGACACGGATTATTACCGCGCCGAGTACGCGGGAGCAAGACGCGTTTATTAAAAAATACAGGGGGAGATAAACATGGCTTCGGAGTTAAAGGCTTGCACAGCCGCTTCTTACAGACGCAAAAACACTGTTATAATAACGTTTGTGACGCTGCTGTCGTGCTTTGCGCTGGTGATGATAATTTACAACCTTATAAAGGGAAATTATCTGTTTTCGATTGCGTGGCTGATTGCCACGGTACTTGCCGGCACATACGTTTTTATACGGATAAACACCGTGTACGCGACGTACATTATGACGGACAGGAGAAGTCTGTACATGAAAAACTGGTCGAACGACTTTCTGCCGTATGACTACGACAACAAGGTCAAGATCCTGAGCGAGTTCATACCCGCCAAAACAAAGCTTATCGAGATACCGCTTGACGAGATAAACGCGGTGCTTATCGGCACGAAGAATTTCATAAAGAGAAACGCCGAGCAGGGAACGGAGTTCGCGTCCAACGTCAAGGCGCTCGAAACGTCGAAGGACTACTACAGAAAACGCACGGTTTCAAGCATGGACATATTTTACGTCGAAACGTACGACAGGGAGTGTTACTATATGCCCATAGTGCAGTTCGACACGAAAAATCTGACTAAGATAGTACAGATAATACAACGCGTAAACCCCGATTTGATATTCAAGTCGAGCAATAAGGCATACAGAAAATTAATGGTGAAAAAATAAAATCTCCGAGCTAAATCGAGATGAAACGGAACTGTAAAAAACATTGTACTCAAAAAGATCAAAACGCACGCAACCGCGTTTTGGTCTTTTGTTTTTGCAAAAAATATTTTTTATTGACTTATACATGAAATGTGATATAATGGGAGTACCACAATTTATATATATCATAATTATAGATGTTATGATACTACTTTTTTAATACTTATTTTTAGAATATTTCTTTAGAGATATTCTTGTTTTACTATTCATATTAAAAGTTTGTGCATTTGTGAAAAACGCAGGCTTTATATGGAAATACTTTTATTATGAATAGACTAAAATTAGAGTAGTATTTCGTATGATATATATAAATGTGTGGTAACATTAAATCTAAGCCGCGTTTTTATGCGTGGTATAGGATTTGTACCACGCATTTTTTAGTGTAAAAATGTAGGGTAGACTCTACAAACCGCGCGGTACGCAGTTACATTCATATTAAATCATTTTACAGGAGGTACAAAATGAAGAAACAAATTTTAGGTATGGTATTTATCCTGACGCTGCTGTGTTTTCCGATAGCGGTAAACGCGGCAACAAGCGGCACGTGGGGCGATAATGTGACATGGTCACTTGATAACGGAACGCTTACAATTAGCGGCACGGGGGATATGTATAATTCTGATATGTTCGATTCTACTCCATGGTACGGCAGTCTTTCAAGCATTAAAAAAGTGGTAATAGAACAGGGCGTAACAAGTGTCGGCGATTATGCGTTTCAGGAGTGCGCCAATTTAACAAGTGTCACGATACCGGACAGCGTTACAAGTATTGGCGATGGCGCGTTTTACTACTGCAGCGGACTGACAAGCGTCACGATACCCGATACTGTTACAAGCATTGGTACTGATGCTTTTTACGGCTCGGGTTATTATAATAATTCTACAAATTGGATAGACGGAATATTGTATATAGACAATTGTTTAATCAATGCGAAACAGGAGATCAGACAATGTTCTATAAAAAATAATTGCAGACTGATTGCCGCTTCTGCGTTTTTCGGATGCTACAACTTAACAAGCATTACGATACCCGCCGCCGTAACAAGTATTGGCGAGAACGTGTTTTCCGGTTCCGGCTTAACAAGCATAAATGTAGATAATCAAAATCAATATTATTGCTCGATGGGCGGCAATTTGTTTGATAAAAACAAAGAAACATTGATTAAATATGCACAAGGAAAAGAAGCCGAAAGTTATACGATACCCACCGGCGTAACAAGCATTGGAGATAACGCGTTTGCCGCCTGCAGATACTTAACAAGCGTCACAATACCCACCGGCGTAACAAGCATTGGGGATGGCGCGTTTGACTACTGCAGCGAACTGACGAGCGTCACGATACCCGCTGGCGTAACAAGCATTGGAGGTCATGCGTTTTCCCAATGCAGCAGACTGACAAGCATCACGATACCCGACAGTGTAACGAGCATTGGTATTAATGCGTTTATCGGCTCCGGTTATTATAATAACTCTGCGAACTGGATGGACGGAATATTATACATAGACAATTGTTTAATCAGCGCAAAACAGGAAATCACACAATGTTCTATAAAAAATAATTGCAAACTGATTGCGGATTATGCGTTTAACAGTTCTACCGGCTTGACAAGCATTACGATACCGGGCAGCGTTACAAGCATTGGTTATAATGCGTTTGGTTGGCGCAATGCCTTAACTGATGTATATTATTCCGGCTCACGCTCCGAATGGAACAGCATAACAATCGGTAAGTACAACGATGGTCTTCTCAACGCCACAATTCACTACGGGAAATTTGACTCGATCACGCCTGTGATGCTCACCGCAACTCCGTCGGGCGACGATTATATTCTCATCGCTGAAACGGAGAATGACGGTACGGCGTATGCGGCGGTGTATGACGCGCAGGGCAGACTGCTCAGTGTCGTTTCCACTCTGTTCACGGACGGCAAGGCAGTCGTCACGCCCGACACGACAGGTGGCAAGTATATAAAATTTTTCGTTTGGACGAACATAGCTCAGCCTGTGACGAACGTGAAAAATTTAGATTTGTAACTCAAAGCGATCAAAAACGGTATATCAAACGATATACCGTTTTTTCATATTTTGTCGTTTTATCTCACACTGCCCGTTGCAGAGATTTTATTTATGATACGTTTCATTATTATTGATTTTAAACGCTCTATACACCTGTTCCAAAAGCACGACGCGCATGAGGCGGTGGGGGAGAGTTATGGGACCGAAGCTCAGGCGCAGCATAGCCCTTGCTTTGACCGCGTCGGAAAGACCGAGCGAGCCGCCGATTATAAACGTAATGTCGGATGAGGTCATGGACACGTCCGCGATTTTTTCCGCCAACTTTTCGGAGGAAAGCTGTGTGCCCTCGATGCAGAGCGCGATCACGAACGAGGAGGGGTTTAGCTTGGACAAGATCCTTTCACCCTCCGCGTTTTTGATTTTTTCTTCTTCCTTTTCCGAAGCGCCGGACGGGATCTTCTCCTCCGCCGTTTCCGTGACGGTGACGCGCGCAAAGCGCGAAAGACGCTTTACGTACTCGTCCACAGCCGCCGAAAAATACTTTTCCTTGATTTTACCGACGGCGATTATATTTATATTCATGCGCTGCTCCTTTAAAACGACGTGACCTTGTACCTGTCCGCGACTTGAAGCGTAACGTCCTTGCCAACGTCCACGCCGGACGCGCTCAAAAGGTTGTAGGTTTCGAGCATTGCTATTTCGGGACGGTTGTTTTCCTTGCTCAAATGTCCGAGCATAATGTGCTTTGTGCCGTTTTGGACGAGGTAGAGCGCGGTTTTCGCCGCGTTCTCGTTCGAGAGGTGCCCGAAGTCGCCTAGGATGCGCTGCTTCAGCGGGAACGGGTAAGAGCCGGTCCTAAGCATTTCAACGTCGTGGTTCGATTCCAAAAGCACATTCTTGCTGCCGGCGATACTTTCAAGAATATCGCGCGTCATTTTGCCTATGTCGGTCGCGATCGAGTATTTTTCGTTGCCGACGGTGAAGGTAAAGCCCACGGGCTCCTTCGCGTCGTGTGGTATGGCGAACGGCGTCACGCCGATAGAGCCTATTTCAAACGCGTCCTTGTCTTTGATGATTTTTATATTCTCGTCCGCTATTTTGCCCGCATCCATGACGGCGTGCGTGCCCGCCGTGGCGTAAACGGGTATGTTGTAGCGCCGCGACACGACTCCCGCGCCCTTGACGTGGTCGATGTGGTCGTGGGTGAGCAAAAGCGCGTCTATGCTTTCGGGCGCAACGTCTATCGCGCTAAGGGCCTCCTTGAGCTTTATACCCGACATACCGCAGTCTATGAGCAAGCGCGTATGACCGTCGGATATGAGCGACGCGTTACCGGACGAGCCGCTTATAAGTGAAACAAACGTAGTCATTTTCTGCCTTTCCGTTTCAATAAGTATTATTACGCGCTCGGCGCGTTCCTCCAAAATTAAAGCCCGTCTTTATCCGACAGGCTTTTATATTTTTACAAATTCAGTCGCTAAGCTCGTCCACTACCTGAATACGGTGAATATCGCCGCCTATCCTGACGAACTTATCCTCAAAATTCTCGTAACCTCTGTCAATGTGATAGATGTCGGTTATCTCCGTCGTGCCCTCAGCCATAAGACCGGCGATGATCATCGCCGCGCCCGCGCGCAGGTCGGTAGCTCTGACGTGAGCGCCCATGAGCGTCTTAACGCCGTCGATTATCGCAAGCTTACCCTCGACGCGTATATTCGCGCCCATACGCTTAAGCTCGTTCACGTACCTGAAACGGTTGTCCCAAACGCATTCGCGCGCCGTGCTTGTCCCGTCTATCGTTGTGAGGAACGTCACAAGCTGCGGCTGCATATCGGTCGGGAAACCGGGGTAGGGCATCGCGCTGAAATTTATGCGCCGAAATACCGTTCCGTCCTCCACCCATACTCTGACGCTGTCCTCACCCTCGCTGACCTTTACGCCCGCTTCGATGAGCTTCGTGCTTATTATCTCAAGGTGGCGCGGTATGACGTTTTTGATCACAACGTCGCCGCGGGTTGCCGCCGCCGCTATCATAAACGTGCCCGCCTCGATTTGATCGGGTATTATCGGGTACGTTCCGCCGTGAAGCTCCTTAACGCCGCGTATTCTTATGGTATCCGTACCCGCGCCGCGTATGTTCGCGCCCGCGCTGTTAAGGAAATTCGCGAGATCCACTATATGCGGCTCCTTCGCTGCGTTTTCTATGACGGTAAGCCCGTTCGCGCAAACTGCCGCGAGCATCGCGTTCACCGTCGCGCCGACCGTTACAACGTCGAAGAAAATATGAGCGCCGTTAAGGCTGTCCGCCTTACCGTTTATAATACCGCGCGACGTGTCGATTTCCGCACCCAGCGCCTCAAATGCCTTAATGTGCTGATCTATCGGACGCGTACCGAAATCACAGCCGCCAGGAGGATCCACGCCGAAACGCGAAAACCTTCCCAAAAGAGCGCCCATGAGGTAACTCGAACCTCTCATCCTGCGCGTCAAATCACCGCTTGGCGTGAAAGAGTTCGCATTGGTACAATCTATCTCAACGGTATTTTTATCAATATACTTAACGTCGGCGTTAAGCTGCTCGAGAATCTTAAGATAAAGCTTAACGTCCTTTATATCGGGCAGATTTTCGATCCTGCACACGTCCTTCACGAGCAGACAGGCGGGCAAAATCGCGACCGCGGCATTTTTCGCGCCGCTTATCGAAACCTCACCGTGAAGCTTATTTCCGCCCCGTATCAAAAGCTTCTCCAATAGTCACACCCCTTCAAAATCCAATGCTCCATATATCTTTATTATTCTATCACAAAAAAGAGTAAAAAGCAATTAATTTACAAAAAAAATCCTAAATTTTACTCCGCGCCGGCGCACGTAAGAAAAAAACAGCCTGCAAAAACAAGCAAGCTGCCTTTGTTTTCCCAAATAATCAAACAGCGCGTTCTACCTTTCCGCTGCGCAGACAGCGAGTGCAAACGTGCATAGACTTAACAGAGCCGTCCACAACAGCTCTGACCTTTCTTACGTTGGGCTTCCACATTCTGTTAGCTCTTCTGTGCGAGTGACTTACCTTTATACCGAAGGATACGCCCTTTCCGCATACATCGCATTTTGCCATTTTCTACACCTCCTGACACGCTCATTAAAACATCAAGCAATATTTTAACACAAACATTTTCTAATTGCAAGACTTTTCTTGCTTTTTTGTGAAATTTTTTTTCTTACACCGCAAATATCGCGCAAAACTTATATATTTTTATTGAAAAACCCGACCGGATATGCTACAATATATAATTAGGATAGTATAATCACGTATGAAAGGCGGAACACGCACATGACAAATGACGAGTACAAAATACCACTCACAAAAATAATAGAAGAATTTGACCTTGAACGGATTTACGAAACGCCGGACATAGACTCGGCGATGGTACGCCGCAGCGACATAAACCGACCGGGACTTCAAATGGCGGGATTTTACGACCATTTTGACAGCAACCGCCTGCAAATCATGGGCAGAGTTGAGTTCACATTCCTCGAACAGTTTACGTCGGACGATCGCTCGGCACGGATAGACAGACTTTTTTCCGAGCACATACCCGCGCTCATAATCACGAGGGGACTTCAAATTTTCCCCGAGATGATAGAGCTTGCGGAAAAGCACGGTGTCCCGCTTTTAAGAAGCGAAAGCGGCACGTCGGGCTTTATGAGTGCGCTCATAGCGTACCTGAACGTCGAGCTTGCACCAAGACGCACGCGCCACGGCGTACTCGTCGAGGTATACGGCGAGGGAATACTTATACTGGGCGAAAGCGGAGTCGGCAAGAGCGAAACGGCGATCGAGCTTGTAAAACGCGGACACCGCCTTGTCGCGGACGACGCGGTTGAGATAAAGCGCGTCAGCGACAATACGCTCGTCGGCTCGTCACCGGAGATAATACGTCATTTTGTCGAGCTGCGCGGCATAGGTATAATAGACGTTAAGGAAATATTTGGTATAGGCGCGGTCAAGGACACGGAAAGCATAGACATGATCATCCACCTCGAGCCTTGGGAGGACGGAAAACAGTACGACCGTCTTGGCATGGTGGACGAATACACGAACATCATGGGCATAAACGTGCCGTCGCTGACGATACCCGTAAAGCTGGGACGCAACCTTGCCGTCATAGTTGAGGTAGCGTCGATGAACAACCGCCAAAAGCGCATGGGCTACAACGCGGCGGTGGAGCTCAACAACAGGCTTATGAACCAAATGGAAGAGCAGCTTAATATATGAGATAAGGAAGATCACATTGAAAATACTTTTTGACACCCACACCCACACCTGCGCGAGCGTCCACGCGTACTCGACGATACAGGAGAACGCGCGCCGCGCATTTGACGCGGGCATGGAGGCGATAGCCATGACGGATCACGCGCCCGCGATCCCCGACGGCGTTCACCCGTGGCACTTTTTGAATTTAAAGACCGTACCGCGCGAGATTTGCGGAGTGAAGATACTCTACGGCGCGGAGGTAAACATACTCGACCTCGAGGGAAATATCGACCTTGACGACGATATTTTAAAGAAGCTCGACGTTGTGAACGCGAGCATACACAGACCGTGCTACAAGGATTACGGCGCGGCGGACAACACGAGCGCGTATATGGCGGTCATGGAGAATCCGTTTATAGACATCATATGCCACAGCGGCGCGCCCGATATGGCTTACGATTACGAAACCGTTATAGGCGAGGCGAAGAAGAAGCACAAGCTTATCGAGATAAACAACCATTCGTTTTACGCGCGCAAGGCGAGCATACCGAACTGTAAAAAAATAGCGCAGATATGCAAGGAAAAGGAAGTCGGCATAGTCGTGAGCTCGGACGCGCATATAAGCTTTGACATAGGCGAGTACGCGCCGGCGCTCGACATGCTGAAGGAGATATCGTTCCCCGAAAAGCTTGTTATAAACAGGGATTTAAAATCGTTCGAGGAATTTATGAGCGAAAAGGGTAAAAAGCTGTTTTCGTGGCAATATTAAAACGTTCCCCAAAAAATGCGGGGAGCAACGGAGGATTTATATGTTAGACAAGGAAGGCTTGACGGCTGTCTGCGGCAGCGTGCTTTTTGACGAGGAAATGAGCGCGCATACGACGTTCCGCATAGGCGGAAGGGCGGACGCGTTCGCGGACGTTTCCGACGCGGAAGAGATAGCGCGTGTGATACGTTTCTGTAAGGAGAGCGCCGAGCCGTACATGATAATGGGCAACGGCTCGAATATGCTCGTCGGCGACGGTGGGATACGAGGCGTTGTCATACGCGTCGGTAAAAACATGTCGGACTGCCGCATAGACGGTGACGTTGTTTACGCGCAGGCGGGCATACTTATGTCCGCGCTTGCGAAACGAATACTTGACGCGTCGCTTACCGGCTTTGAGTTCGCCGCGGGCATACCGGGCACGCTCGGCGGCGGTATTTTTATGAACGCCGGCGCTTACGGCGGCGAGATGAAGGATATATTGCAGAGCGTCACGTATATCGCGCCGGACGGCAGCGTAAAGACCGAAACGGCGGATAAGTTGGATCTTTCTTACAGACACAGCAAATTTTGTGACGGCGGATATGTGATCTTATCGTGCAAGCTAAAGCTAAAAAAGGGGAATTATGATGATATAAAGGCGCGTATGGCGGAATTGAACCAAAGGCGTGCCGATAAGCAGCCGCTTGCGGAGCCGTCCGCGGGCAGCACGTTTAAGCGCCCCGAAGGGTACTTCGCGGGCAAGCTTATTCAGGACGCGGGACTTATGGGATATAGGATAGGCGGCGCGGCGGTGAGCGAGAAGCACGCCGGTTTTGTGGTGAATAAGGGCGGCGCTTCGGCGGACGACGTAATAAGACTTATAGAACACGTGCAAAAAACGGTAAAGGCTAAATTCGGCGTGGATCTCGAACCCGAGATCCGCCTCATCGGCGAAAGGTAAGCCCACTTGTAAGCCTCCCTTGTTAAAGGGAGGTGAATGACGCTTTAGCGTCATAGGCATAGAGCTTTGCTCGTATGCCGTAGCAAAAGGGACCGCCGAAGGCGGTGGAGGGATTCATTATGAAAAATCAAAATGGAATCCCCCATCCCGCCGTATGCGCGACTGAGGGGTTTGTAGGGGACGGCGCCCACGACGTCCCACTTGTAGCGGCGGTCATCGGCCGCCCGCACCCTGCATTTTCGTAGGGCGGGCTGCCCTTGTTACGGCGTTTGTTCGCAAGCGAACACGCCTACAACACTTACGTGTTGTTCACCTTGCTACGGCGTTTGTTGCTTCGCAACACGCCTACCACACGCGTGGCGTGTTGTTCACCTTGCTACGGCGTTTGTTGCTTTGCAACACGCCTACCACACGCGTTGCGTGTGGTTCACCCCACCCCGCCATTTGTCGCCCTTCGCAAGGCTCCCCTTGAGGGGAGCTGTCAGCGCGTACTATTGCGCAAGCAATAGTTTGCGTAGCTGACTGAGAGGTGGCATCGAATTTATAAATTGCATGCCGTAGGGGCGGATATTATCCGCCCGTAAGCCTCCCTTGTTAAAGGGAGGGGGACCGCCGAAGGCGGTGGAGGGATTCGTAGCGGCGGTAATCGCCCACCCCGCCGTAGGGGCGGATATTATCCGCCCGCAAATTCAACGCGCTTTTACCGTAGCGGCGCTCACCACACACACAAAAACAACCGCATTGGAGGAGGAAATATGCAATACACGATCGTAACGGGAATGTCGGGCAGCGGCAAGACCAAGGTAATACGCTATCTGGAAGACATGGGATATTTCTGTATAGACAATATGCCCCCCGTTTTGATACCCAAATTTTCCGAAATGCTTTCGTCCGTGAACGGCAACTTCAACAACGTCGCGCTCGTGATAGACATACGCGTCGGCGACATGATAAACGAGCTTTTGGCGCAGATAAACGACCTAAAGCGCAAGGGCTACGACTGTAAGCTCCTCTACCTCGACGCGGACGACGAAACACTTGTAAAACGGTACAAGGAGATACGCCGCCAGCACCCGCTTGACAACGCGAACGGACTGCTCGCGTCGATAAAGCAGGAGCGAAAGATGCTCTCCGCGCTCTATAACGCCGCCGACTACGTTATCGACACGTCAAACCTGAGCGTGCAGGACCTTCTGCAAAAGCTTAAAAGCATATACGCGTCGTCGGATTCCGGCAGAGGACTTGAGATAAACGTTATGGCGTTCGGATTTAAGTACGGCATGCCGCTTGATGCCGACCTCGTGTTCGACGTGCGCTGCTTCCCGAACCCGTTTTATATTGACGAGCTTAAACACCGCACCGGCAACGACCGCGAGGTGCAGGATTATGTAATGAGCTTCCCGACAGCGATGAAGTTTATGGAAAAGCTTCAGGACATGATGTCGTTCATGATACCGCTTTACATCGAGGAGGGCAAGGTATCTCTGAGCATAGCCATAGGCTGTACGGGCGGCAAGCACCGCAGCGTCACGATGACGAACAAGCTCGCGGATTACCTGAAATCTAAGGGCTATTCGGTAAACGTGACGTACCGTGATATAGGTAGGGAATAGAGGATTAAATTATGATTTCGGATACAAGAGTGGTGGCAATCGGCGGCGGAACCGGTCTTTCCACCATGCTTAAAGGACTGAAGCTGCACACGCATAACATAACGGCTGTCGTCACCGTCGCGGACGACGGCGGCTCGTCGGGTATGCTCCGCAGCGACCTCGGCATGCTCGCGCCGGGGGATATACGAAACTGCGTGAGTGCGCTCGCGGAGGTCGATCCCGTGATGGGCGAGCTTTTAAATTTCCGCTTCAGCGCCGGTCACCTGAAAGGTCACAGCTTGGGGAACTTGTTCCTCGCCGCGCTCAACGAAACGTCGTCGAGCTTTGACGAGGCGGTAAAGAAATTCAGCCGCCTTGCGGGCGTTGTCGGGACTGTGTACCCCGTGACGAACGAAGCCGTGACGATAAGCGCGCTAATGGAGGACGGCAGCGTCATAAACGGCGAGTCGAATATAGGCGTACATCATGAAGGCGGCGTAAACAGAATAGAAAGGCTTATGATAGATCCCGAAAAGCCGCGTCCGGTCGAGGGAGTTATCCGCGCGATAGAAAAGGCGGACATAATCGTTTTGGGACCGGGCAGTCTGTATACGAGTATCATACCAAACCTTCTCGTTGACGGAGTCGTTGACGCGATAAAACAAAGCAAGGCGGTCAAAATATACGTCTGCAACATAATGAGTCAGGCGGGCGAAACGGAAAATTATACCGCGAGTGACCACTTGACGGCGATCGAGCGTCACTCGTATGAGGGTATCGCCGATATTGTCATAGCGAACAACGCCGTCATACCCGAGGGACTGAAAGCGCGTTACGCGTCGGAGCACGCCCACGAGGTCGAGATCGACGCGAACAAAATACTCAAACGCTCGAAGCTCGTGCAGGGCAATCTGCTCATCATCCGCAACGACAAAATACGTCATAATTTCAGTCGACTCGCGAGAACGATCATGCGTTTGGGCAGCGACATAGATTATTTTGAAAAATGAGCGCAAAATTAAGCAAAAATAGGTGAAAAATTAAACAAAAACGGGTAAAAAACCGTTCAAAATAGGTGAAAAACAGGTAAAAAACCGATCAAAACACGTGAAAAATCAAGCAAAAGCAGGTAAAAAAGAGCTCAAAACACGTGAAAAATGAGCAAAAGCAGGTAAAAAACAGTGCAAAACACGTGAAAAAATGAGCAAAAACGGAAAAAAACGAGCTCAAAACGCGTGAAAAAATGAGCAAAATAGGCGCAAAATTAAGCAAAAACAGGTAAAAAACCAAGCAAAATAAGTGAAAATAAGTAACGAAAGGGTTGTTTTTTCGTGTCATTTTCGTCAGAAATAAAGGAAAATTTGTGCAAAATCGAGCACATTTGCCCGAGCTGCGCGGTGTACGAAACGGCGGGAATGCTCCTGTTCGGCGGCACGGTCACGGAAAACGAAATACGCTTTTCCACAGAGAACAGATTCGTCGCATCCCGCTTAAAACAAGGCATCATGCGGGTTTTCGGCATAGACCTTGACATAAAGAGCACGCTCCGCGCGTACAAAATCGAAACGACGGACGTGCACCAATGTGAAAATATTTGCGGCGGTATATTGCTTGACGGCGGTATACCGTTTTCATGCTGCCGCGCCTCCTTCGCGCGCGGCGCGTTCCTCGGCGGAGGCAGCGTAACAGATCCCCGCAAGGCTTACCACCTTGAGTTTGACACGCGCGATCCCCGCGGCGTGACCTTTCTGAAAAATATTCTCGCGCGCGACAATTTTAACGCGCGTATCACAGACAGAAAAGGCTCGCGCATACTTTACGTAAAGGACAGCGAGGAGATCGCGGACATACTCGGCTACATCGGCGCGCCGCAGGGCGCTTTTGAGCTGTTTAACATACAGGCGGAAAAGGAAATGCGCAACGACATAAACAGGCGCGTCAACTGTGAGAACGCGAACACGGACAAGTCCGCGCGCGCGTCGTCAAAGCAGCTGCTCGCGATACGTAAAATCAGGAAAACGGGCGGCTACGCCAAGCTTCCCGACTCGCTCAAGGAGATAATCGATCTGCGCGAGCAGTTTCCGGAGGACAGCTTGAAGGAGCTTGGTGAAAAAGCCGATCCGCCCATAGGTAAGTCGGGGGTAAATCATAGGTTGAACCGTATTTTGGAAATAGCGGATAATTTGTAAAGCCGCGCGGCTGCGGTGACAGCCGCGTTTAGCGGAGCGTTGCCGGTGATGTGTCGGGGAAACGGCGGGGATGATTTATAATTGCGCATTGTAGGGGCGACCTTTACGGTCGCCCGCGGGCGGATGATATCCGCCCCTACGGTGCCGTTGCCGGTGATGTGTCGGGGAGGCGGGCTGGGGGCAGCCCGCCCTACAAGATAGTGGTAAATAACGGGTGGATGAGGTTTGCGCATACAATTGTTGATGTTGGCACATCGGAGATGTGCGGAAGGGATGTTCTTTTTAAAAAAAGAACCAAAAACCCTAAGAGGGGGGATTTCGATTTCCCCCTCTTAGGAATCACCCCCTTGAAACGACCAGAGGGGGCTATGCCCCCTCGTGGACACCCCCGTTTAAACCCCTCAGTCACGCTGCGCGTGACAGCTCCCCTAATAGGGGAGCCTTGCGAAGGGCGACAAACGGCGGGGTGAGGGGAAGGCTTAAAGCGGGCGACCGTAAAGGTCGCCCCTACAGAGGGCGGGACGTCGAGGGCGCCGTCCCCTACGGCGCCGTTGCCGTCAGGGTGTCAGGGAGGCGGGCTGGGGTGAACAACACGTAAGTGTTGTAGGCGTGTTCGCTTGCGAACAAACGCCGTAGCAAGGGAGGCTTGAAGAGGCGGTTTGCGCATACAATTGTTGATGTTGGCACATCGGAGATGTGGGGGAGGGTGTTCTTTTTAAAAAAAGAACCAAAAACCCTAAGAGGGGGGATTTCGATTTCCCCCCTCTTAGGAATCACCCC
>CANPXG010000023.1 GCA_947585795.1 uncultured Clostridia bacterium | reverse complement strand
GTTCCATGCCCAAGTCCTCGCACATCTGGAAATACTCGTAAAAGCCCAAGCCGTAGGTCATTTGATATGTGCCGTCCGTAGGACTCCAGATATTTACCATTTCCTTACGCTCCGAAACGTCGCCGACCGTGTCCTTCCAGTTCCACGCCACGTCCATGGTATTGCCCTCAACGGCGCAGCCACCCGGGAAACGGAGGAATTTCGGGTGCATAGCCTCAAGAGCCTCCATTAGATCCTTGCGCAGTCCGTGACCCTTGTACGTGTCCTCGGGGATAAGCGAAATCATATCCATATCAACCGCTTCACCCGCATTCTTTACGGTAAGCTTCGCGTCGGACGCACTTTCGGCAGCCGTTAAAGCTGCCGTTACCTCCTGCCAGTCCGAGCCGTCGGCTTTGACCTCTGCTGACGCGCCGCCGACCGAAACGGTCAAATCAGCGTTGCCGCGCACACGCGCGGAAAAGTTATAGACAGCGTCCTTTTTAACGCTCATACCCATATATCCGTCATTCGTTATACTCGCACCCTTGCCGAGCGTGATATACGTCGGATTATTTTCGTTCATCGGGTTTTCTGTATTAATTTTCGCGTCACCCGACGTTTCCCACGAGTACAAATTACCTTCCGCCGCGATCTCAAACGAACGATTTTGCACCATTTCCGCGTACAAGCCGCCGTCGGCGGAACTGTTTATATCCTCGAAAAACAGTCCCCACATAATATCGGAAACGTCCTTCGACCTGTCGGACGCGTCAATATCGACCGTAAACGGCGCTTCGTTCGCGGCGGGCACATACGCCGTGTACGTCCTCGACACGCCGCCGTACTCCTGCGTCAAAATCACCGTTTGCGCCGCGCCTGCGCGCGTCACCTCGCCCGTGTCCGCGTTTATAACGTCGGGCTTATCCACGCTCCAACTCATACCGTCCGCGCGCGGCAGCTCTATTTTACCGCCCGTCAAAATCTGTCCGTCCTCTATTTGATACGACTTTAAAAATATCTCGGGGTTGATTTCACCCTCCGCGAACACGGCGGATATCTCGTCGGCGCTAAGCGCCTTGTCGTACACGCGGAAATCGTCGACCGCCGCCGCGAGATACGCGTCGCCGTCGTAGTGCGACTTACCTATGTAATTTAACGTGTCCTTAATATCGCTCGGCTTTACGGTCATGTTGGATTTTGTATCGACGAGCAGACCGTTTCTGTAATAATTTAACGTACCGTTTTCATACGTGACGGCGTAATGTACCCAGTCGCGCTCCGTTTCCTGCACCGTGTCCATAGTGTCCGTACCCGCGGGCGACTTCATCTCAATTCTCGCCGTGCTGCCCGAGTACGGAGCGAAAAAGAAATTGTTGTTCGCGTCCGTTCCGAAGTCGAACACTCGTCCCCACGTCGTAAAACGGTCTATCCTCACCCACGACGCGACCGTAAAACTATCGGTCAAAATACCTTTGGGCAAAAGCGCATAGCCGTCAACGCCGTCAAGAGTGAGAGCCTTGCCGATGTTGCCGCCGTCGGTAACGGACGCGCCGCCCGTGAGCTTTAATTCGTTTTTGCCGTTTTCGTCGGCAAGCGGATTTTTATTGTCAAACGTGTAGCGCAACATAGGCTCTGCCGCACCGTTCGCCGCCATTACGGGCATCACGCCCGCAATAAGCGCCGCAACCGTAATCAAGGCTGCAATTCTCTTTTTCATAATACCTCTCTCCTTTTATTTGAATTTATTTTCTTCACCTGACCGTAATGTATGCACTCCGTAACGTACTGTTCGAGCGCCGACCAATCATCGATACGTCCCTCTTTTATCTCAAGGTCTATCTCCGCGACGCGCCTTGTCATGTACACGAGCGCGTCGGTGTCAAACCCCGCTGCGCCGTCAATATACTTTCGCGCGATAAACGGCGGCACGCCCAGCTTCGCCGCCACCTCACCGATCGGCGCGCTGTTCATAAGCTTCGCGCGGAGCATCTTCTCAAACGACGAAAACAACAGATAAAGAAGCGTAAACGCGTTCTCCTTCACCGTCTTTAAATCCTCCAGCACGCGCATAGCCTTCTGCGCGTTTCCCGCCATGATTGCGTCCGTAAGCTCAAACACTATCACCTGCATCGACTTTGACACCACTCTGTCAATGTCGGATCTGTATATTTCCTTATCGCAAAAATCAAGCAGCTTATTAAGCTCGTTATTTATATTACCAAGCCCGGGATCGCACAGCGTCACGAGGTAATACGCGTTCTCCTTACTTATCCGCTTCTTCGCGTCAAGGCACTGTTTTATTACCCACGTCACAAGATCCGCGTCACTGAGGTACTTAAACTCGACCACGGTACCGACCTTCGCCGCCGCCTTGTAAAGCGCGCTTCGCTTGTCCACGCTCGACTCATCGAATATAACTACCGTATCGTCCGAAATACGCTTAAACTTCTCGGACCAAAACTCCTTTTTCTCCTCCGTACCAACGCCGCCCACGGCGCGTTTTGACGAGAAAATACCGCTGTCCTTTATGTGGATGAGCCTCTTTTCCGCCATCATCGGAAAACCCTCCCAAGCGTCGTCATAGTCGGAAAACGGTATATCCGCGCCGTTTAGGACTATACGGTTAAACTCGGGAAATCCGCCGTCGGGCACGAGATCGCCGACGCGCTTTACGTACACGCCGCGCAGAAACTCCTCCTCGCCGTAAAACACGTAAAGCGGCGAGAGCGCCCCGTCCTTCAATTGTTTTTTAAGCTTTAATAAATCGTCGTTTTTCTTTACCGCCATGATTAGTCCCTTCTGTTAAATATCTCTATATCCTTTACTCCGTCCTCTTCGATAACGAAACGTATATCGCCGTCATAATCGGTACGGTAAATATCGGTATCACCAAGATTTTCGATTACCTCGTCATTCGGAAATCCGTACTCGTTATCCTCACCCAAGCTTATGACCGCCCACTTCGGCGCCACGGCTTGAACCCATTCCTTACTCGTCGAGGAATCCGAGCCGTGGTGCGCTACCTTGAGCAAATCCGCGTGCGGCACCTTCCCGACATTTAAAAGCGCCTTTTCCGCAAATGCGGACATATCGCCCGTGAACATAGCCGAAAATCCGCCGTACTCCACGAGATAAATATACGTCGTGTCGTTTTCGTCATCGCTTATTCGCGTAAGCGGCGCGGGCGGAATTACGCGCACCGTCATGCCGTTATTGTACCTTATAAGCGTTTCCTCGGATATGTAGTGAATTTTCGTACCGCGTTTTTTCGCCGCCCTTTCGAGCTTCGTCCGCCACTCGCTGCCCTCCATTTCGTCGGGCATAAACAAATTCCTCACGTCTATATTCTCCACCGCCGCTATAATTCCCTGCACATGGTCCTTGTGGTAATGGCTTACAAACGCGCTGTCCACGTGATTTACGCCCTCCGTTTTCAAATACTCGAGATACACCTTCTCACCGGGGTTGTAATCGGAGTATTCGTTTCCGCCTCCGCCGTCTATCAGCACGTTAAACCTGTACGGCGCGCTTATATAAGCGCCGTCGCCCTGACCGACGTTCACAAACGTGATCTCAAGGTCGTTTAACCGTTCCGCCTCCGACGCTATTCCCGATACAGCGAGCGCGGCAGCCACAAACAGCGCAAGACGCGCGTGACTTTTCTTATCCTTAACGTACTTGACCGCGGCAATACATAAAAACAGATATATAATAAGAAACAGCGTGTCGGGCTTTGGCAGCGCAAAGTGCATTAAGCGCGCTTTATCCATCTCTATCGGTATATATTTTAACACAAACAGCATACAATCCGCCGCCTGCTTCACGACCGGTGCCGCGCCGAATATTTTCTGCATCGCTATAAGCAAAGGCGACAAAACGAGCAGCACGAACGTACACGGCAGCATCAGAAACGACACGCATATCGAGTAAAACGACACCTCATTAAAGAAATACGCCGTTATCGGTATAAGTCCCACCGTGCATATAAGTCCTATCGCGGTAAGCCTGCGTATATACTTCACCCCTATAAATTTAAGACGGGCGTACACCGTGTCAAAGAAATAATATATGAAAATACTCGACAGCATCGACATTATAAATCCAACGTCGAAGTACACAAGCGGGTTCAGAACGCCCATGATAAGCGCCGTCATACCGATTACGTCAAGGTAATACACGCGTCCGAAGCGGTACTTCAGGAATATAAGCAGCGCCGTCATCAGCGCGAGCTTTAAAAATACCGCGTTTTGAAAATTCACGGCGGCGTATACTATAAGAAGAAACACCGTCAAAATATCGCGCTTTCTCTTGCCGACCGCGCCGAGCGCGAACGATATTACCGCCATAAACAGCATAACGTGGAGAAACGCGGGATAATAAAACCTGCGAAGCCCCGTCCTTACAAGCACCTCTTCAAATTCCTCGGAAAACTCCTTACGGTTACCCGCCAGCACCGCCTTCATGATTGCGCCGTAATCGTCCTTGTACATCTCGTCCGTAACGCCGCACACGAAGCTTTTCAAATACATACCCCACGAATACGGCGAATAATCGTGCACCGTGTTTACCGACAGCTGCAAATCGGGCGTATATATTTTGAAAAACACGCCCTTACCCTTATAATACTTGGCGTAGTCGAAGCCGTTGCTGTTCATCTTTAAATCGACTTCCTCCAAAAACCCGCTGAAAGTGACCGTATCGCCGTAGCGAAACCCCGGCGCGGCGCTAAGAAGCACATTCTCGTGCACCTTCTCCGTTTTCCCCGCGTGCTCCACCGTTCTTACATCGACAATATACTGCACGTTTTCGTCCTCGTCACCCGTCGCCGGTATATCGTTTACGCGCCCCTCGAGCGTCACGTACCTATCCGTGTACTTGTACAGATCATACCTTGTAATATCCGTCGCGTAATGGTACAAAAACACTCCCGCCGCAAATACAAGAGCTGCGGCAAGTATTTTAAAGTCAAATTTATGTTTAAAAATCGCTTTAATTGTCAATACCATAATAAGGGATAGCGTAAAAATCACGGCAAACGCCGCGGCGATGCGCTCGCCGAGGTATATCCCCGCCGCAAAAATTACCGCTGCCCCGATATATTCGATCATAGATATAACTCCTTCATACGACAGAATATCAAACACTTCCGCTTTTTTATTTTAACATATAGGCGTTTTCTTTTCAATGAAATGTAACTTTTGTAATATTTGTAATGCTATTGTAACAAAAAAGCGGCGTGTTTTTATCTGTTTTTACCAAAATCATGTAATCTGTGTGTAATATAACTGATTTTTCAACTTTTACATTTTTGTTGAAAAGTCACATTATCCACACATTATAAGCGGCATTATTTGACTATTTTACCAAAATACTGCCCTGTTTTTGTTACAAAAAGCACATTTTTATTACTGTTTTGTTACAAAATCAATACAAACAGATTAAAAAAAGTGTTGACAAACGGAAATATATGATGTATAATTCCGTTTGTAATGATTTGGAAACATTACGGTAATAAAAACGCAATCTAAGTAAAGCTATTGAAACAATACTTTGCTTAAAATATTAGGAGGTTTAATTTTATGAGGAACTTTAAACATTCGATTATCGCTATTATAGCGGTCGCGATGATAAGTTCGCTTACGGCGGTACAGTCCGCCGACTTGAAAAACGCAAAAATCGAGAGAGAGGGAAGGATCAACGCCGCTGCGGCTTCAAACAGCATAACGATAGCCGAAAAGGACGTTACCGACGCGATAAAGGGCACGGCTGAGCTTTCAAGCTCACCCGAGCAAAATACGGTCGAGGAAGTCGTTTCGGAAAGTGAAATGGCGGCGAAAAACTTCTATCCCATAGGATACGTACTTATTTCGGGAAGCGACGCGCTCGACGTAAGGGACAACCCTTCTTACGAAGCTGCTGCAATCGACCGTATAGGAATAGGAACCGAAGTTGAGGTGATCGAGCGTTCCGACGGCTGGTACAAAATACTTTACAGCGGCGGCAAGAGTGGATACGTTCCTTCCAACGCGATCACTCAGGACAGGGCGGCTGCCGAGGACGCAGAAAAGGGACTTACGAATTACAGAATAGCACAGGTAACGCTTGAAGGCAACTCCGTCAGAGTAAGAGAAGGCGCGAGCACGGAATCGAAAGTGATAACCACCCTCGAGGACGGCACTTACGTATACGTACTGTGGGGCGACGGCGACTTCATAAGAATTTGCTACGGCGACGATTATGAGGAAGGCTACGTTATAAACACTTCGCTCCAGTTCACGGGCGAGTGGGTTGAAAAGGATACAATATCGGCTAAACAGCAGGAGATCAAGGAAGCCAAGGAAGCGGCGGCAAGAGCCGCGGCGAGGGCGGAAGAGATCGCACGTCAAAACGCGGCAGCCTCGGGCAACTCAACGGAGGAGGCATACTCGGCTCCCGCGTCCTCATCAAAGGGACAGGCTATCGTAAACACGGCGATGAAGTACCTCGGCGTACCGTACGTATGGGGCGGCACATCACCGGGCGGCTTCGACTGCAGCGGTCTTGTACAGTACGTCTGCAACGCCAACGGCATCAGCGTAAGCCGTGTCGCGGCTGACCAGAGAAACAACGGAACATACGTAAGCCGCGAAAACCTGCAGCCGGGCGACCTCGTATTCTTCGCGAGAAGCGGTCAGGGTATACACCACGTCGGCATATACATCGGCAACGGCAACATGATCCACGCTCCGCAGACGGGCGATGTCGTAAAGATTTCCTCGATAAACACGGAGTACCGCATATCACAGTACGCCGGCGCGGTAAGAGTTTACTAAAACAAATAAACATTGCGGGATTTAAACTCCCGCAATGTTTTTATTTACCCCTTGACTTTTTTGCCGCCGTGTGGTATCATAATTAAGCATTGTTATGCCGACGTGGTGGAACTGGCAGACGCGCCGGACTCAAAATCCCGTGGGAGCAATCCCGTGCGGGTTCGATTCCCGCCGTCGGCACCAACCAAACGCCCGAAAACCTACCCCCATAAATCGGGTAGGGTTTTGGGCTGATGGGCATAGTTGTCCCTCTGCCACGACACAGAGGGACCAAGACCGTACCACAACCACAAATCGGTACAGGGAATGGGATCGGTCACAGGGAATCGCTGCGCCCGGTGCTGGAACACCGGGTGTGGTATGCCCCACAATGCAGCAGTCCGACCGCGCAACATGCGCAGTCCATACGCCACCCGTAGATTTTTAGGGGATTCCACGTCTGCCCCTGACGGGCGCGCGCGTGCGATTCCGTGCACGGTTTACGCGTCCGGTAGGATTTTATAGCGTCGGCCCCTACCAACCCGCCATTTATTTTCCCTAAAAAATGGCGCACGAAAAAAACATATTCAGTTGACATTTTCGCAGGCGCGCGGTAAAATAAAAATCGATCAATGCAATTATCACGCACCCATAGACAAAATAACACATATTATCACGATTGTCAATACAAATGGGGGTAAAAAAATGTTAAAAAATCATTACAACGGTGAATCGTACTGCGATGGGCTGTTCGCGAAAAACATCCGTTACGTCAGGCAGGAACTAGGTTTATCACAAAAATCATTTGCACAAAATGCGGGAATTTACGCGCCGCGATACTGCAACTATGAACGCGCACGACGACTACCGACGAAATTATCACTAAATTGCATCACTGACGCGTTCAGGGCGGCGGGTGTGTCCGATGAAACAATCGACCATATCAACGCCGCATGGGCTGTGTCGGTAAAATTGTCAGATTCCCGCCGTGCAGGGCGCATATTAGGATCAGCAAAACAAAAATAACGCGGTCGGGCGGGCGTGCCTGCGGGCGGCGTTGGGCGGTGTCGCCATACGCTCCGACCGCCCTAACGCCCTAACGCCGTCCTCGGCGCGTCCGTCCGCCCGCGCGTCTGTTTGCGTGTCCCCTACCCTACACTGCAGATGATGCAAACACACCATTGACAAAATTATGTAAACCGATTATAATTAATTACGGCTGGTGTTACACCATGGCGCCGCCCCAGCTGGGCGGCGTCAAGCGCCCCACGGGGTAAGACCACCGACAACATATTCCCTACAACCACATAGACGACTGACCGCCAACGGCGGTCATTTGTTTTTTCTGCAGATGGGGCGTATCATGCGCGGAGAAAACGCCCGCCACGATGTCGGCGGCGCGCGCCATGTCGTCCGCGTCGACCGCGTCGTAAATCGACAACGTAATGTAAATGTCGCCGTGACCCAACCAGCGCGACACGACCTTCACCGGCACGCCCGCACGTAAAACCGTGTGGGCGAACGTGTGCCGCAGGACGTGCAAACCGATCGGGCTGACGCTGATACCAGCTACACGCGTAAACCTGTGCCACGCGTCCAACAACGAACGGTAAACGATCGGACGGCCCAACGTGTTAACGAACACGCGATCGGCCGCGCGCGCCGATGGGCGACGCTGTCGGCTGATAACGGTGAACAAATCGGGAAAAATGGGTATGTCCCGCGCACCGTTGCGCGTTTTCACCGCCTGCAACTGTCCATGGTAGTCTGTGTTCCGGATGTGCAACACGCGGTTGAATAGATCCACATCACACCACCGTAACGCGATCAATTCCCCGACACGCGCGCCCGTCATCATCAGCGTAACGAAAAAATCGCCGTAAAACGACATGGACGACCGCGCGATCAGCGCCTGAACCTGCGCGGATCCCAGCGGCGAAACCACAGCAGGTGCGCGGCGCGGCAGTTCCAAATTATCCAGCATGGCCAAATTATCAATTAACCCCAGCTGACGCGCCTTGCGGCAGGATTGCCGCACGATCGTTAACATGTGTTTAACCGTGCTGTAGGCGCAACCCCGCAACACCATGCCATTAATTAACCCCTGAACGTCAGCTGTAGTAACAGAATTTAATTCGACATCGCACGTAACATTTGACGCATATGTTACGTATGCGTCGTACGTGGACGGTTTCAACATCACACGTTTATACGTCTGTAACCATTCAAAAACCCAGTCCCGCAACGTCATACATCATCACCCCACAACACAATTTAACTATACCATCATACCACAACATGAACAAATACACAACAACTGATCATACTGATCATATAGACAAATTATCCAAAAAACCCAGCTGATCATATCGAAATCGCTCGAGGAAATCTTTCTCGACCTCACGGGGAAAGAAGCTGAAGATGAACAACGACATACGCGCGCGCTGCTTCGCGCCCTGCGCCGCGCTTCGCCCGCGCGCTCTCCCGCCGTGGGCGCACGTTTGCGCGCCCATCGGCGCCGAGGTATAGCGGTTACAGGGGATTTAGTCCGCGTCGTAGCGTCGTAAACCATGCAGGGCGCGGCGGATTATAACCCGCGCCCTGCAGGCGTGCGATGCGCCTGTCGGCGTGCGGTGCTGCCATTTTGGGGCAGGTCAGGCGGGATGGCAGCCCCGTGCGCGGGCTAATACGCCCGCGCTCCGCGCGCTAGGTAGGCAGCCCTAAGGGGCTGCCATTGATTAAAAAAATAAACGGCAGCACCGTCCCACCATTTTTGATTATACCGCCGCGGGCGGTCTAACCCAAAAATGGCGGCTAAAAATGCCCTAAAATTCAATTTTCGACCACAGGGTATAAACTAATGCCCGACGCACAAAACGCGTCATGTACGTCCATATAACCCGCAATAACGCCACGGTCAAACGTATCGGTCACGTCATCGGCGCAATCGACACCGTTGCGGGCGCAAATTTCCGCTATCTGTTTTTTGATGTGCAAATCGATCCATTTTACCAACACTACACGTTTATAAATTTTCATCACCACCTAATCCGCCGCCACCGCCACCAAAAACGGGGATAAAACCTACGTTTGCGGGGATAAATCAACTAAATTTTTTCTGCCCCACACGCCACGGACTCAAAATCCCGTGGGAGCAATCCCGTGCGGGTTCGATTCCCGCCGTCGGCACCAACGAAAAACAGCCCTTTCGGGCTGTTTTTTTATTTCCAACTTCCATATTTACGCGGCATTAAAACCACTCCGCGCCCTGGATTTCGGCTTCCGATACGCGGTAATTATCCATAAGCCTTACACATCCGGCAACGTCCGTCTTTTTACGGAACATATCATCAAAAGCCATCGCCACATCTTCGGCGCTGTATCCGACTATCCTCGACGAAGCCGTTGACACTCTCTCCTTCTCCGCCACCGACGCTGCTGCGTCCGTAACCATCTTCGACTGTATATTCGTCGTCTGTCCCTTAAAACAATTCACCGTCGAAATACCGTCAAACGCCTTATTGTAATTTTCCTCCGACGCGCAGAACGACAGAAAATCAAGCGCCTCCTCGACGTGTTTACCGTTCTTGTTCACCATCATCATATTGAGATTACCGCCCTCATACGTACCGGCGGGAGCCGTGTTCAAAAATACGGGCATCAGCGCGAAATCATCCGCGGAGTACTTGTTCCCCTCCTCAAAATCGGTATCGAACCACGTGTCCCATATAAACGTCATAACGGCGTCGCCCGAACCGATCGCGGGACTTATATCCGCCCAACCCGTTTCAAGATAACGCTGCCCGAACCAGCCCTTATCGGCTGCCTCCGCGATCCACCGCGTCATATCCGTGACCTCGGGTATATCGGAATACGAAATCTCATTCCTGTTGATTTTCTCCAACAGCTCCGGATCATCCGCGAAAATGGGATCAAGCCCGAACTGCATCATCCACGAACAGCCTCCGGCGGGCCAACATATCGGTGTGTACCCCGCATCCGCGAGCGCCTGACACAGAACGTCGAACTCCGCCTGCGTTGACGCGGGCTTTAAACCCAAACTGTCAAGAACGGTCTTATTATAGTAACAGCCCGAAACAGAGTTTTCCCAAAACGGCAGACCTAAAAGATTACCGTCACCGTCCGTACAGTACGCCGCCGCACCGTCCGTCAAGTCACTTACCCACTCCTCACCGTTAAGATAATAAAAATTATCGGAAACATCGAAACGGTTTAAATCGGAGTTGTTGAAGTGCATAAATATATCCGGCGCTTTACTGCTGTCAAACTGCTCATACGCCGCTTTCTCAAAATCCATATCCTCATAAGCGATAATATTGAGCTTGTTCCCCGTCTTACTCTCATACTGCTCAAAAATACTTTTCATATACTTTTTCTGCAGGTCGGTCGCCTTACCCATAACAGTGAGCGTCACGCCGCCCGCGCTCTCACGCGTCGCGCACGCCGTAACGGACAAAGCCGCGGCGGCAGCCAAAATAACCGCGCAGACACGCCTTCCGATTTGACGTTTATTCATTGCCCACTCCTCCTTTACCGCTGTTTTTATCGCTGAGAAGCCTTACCGCTTCTTCTCTCACCGCGTTCATATCTATAGGCTTCGCGAGATGCGCGTTCATACCCGCCTCCAAAGCGTCACGCACATCCTCGGCGAACGTGTTCGCGGTCATCGCCGCGATAGGTACCGTCGCCGCCTCGGGATGCGAGCTTTGACGTATCGCCCGCGTCGCCTCGTAACCGTTCATCACCGGCATCTGCACGTCCATAAGTATCATATCATAGTACCCCTTCGCCGAACGCGTGAACATATCCACGGCTTCCTTACCGTTCACCGCCGTTTCACACCTTACGCCCTCCGCCGAAAGCATCTCTGTCAATATTTCGGCGTTAAGCTCGTTATCCTCCGCGACGAGGAACAGCTTACCCTTCATTATATCCGCTTTAGCGTCGGCACGCGCACCGTCACCGACCGCCTCATCGGACGCTTTTGCGTTCTTCGGCGGCAGCGCCAGAGGCATCTCGACCGTAAACGTGCTGCCCTCATTCGGACGGCTCTCCACGCGTATAATACCGCCCATAAGGTCGACGAGATTTTTCGTTATCGCCATACCCAAACCGGTACCCTGTATCTTATTCGTCACCGAGTTTACCTCACGGCTGAACGGCGCGAATATATTCTTCTGAAACTCCTCGCTCATACCGATACCGTTATCCTTGACGACAAATCTGAGCGTCGCATACTGCGGCGTGCTCTTTGACGCTTCACTCACGGTAAACTCGACTCTTCCGCCCTCCGGCGTGTACTTGATAGAGTTTGAGAGAAGATTAAGCAGTATCTGATTGAGCCTCAACCTGTCACCGAGCAGACTCTCGGGCGGATCACCCTTCACATTTATTACAAACTCCTGATTTTTCGCCTTCGCCTGAGGCGCGAGTATAATATTTATCTCGTCAATTATCTCCGACAGCGTGAACCTGTCTATGTTAAGCGACGTTTTACCGCTTTCTATCTTACTCATATCCAAAACGTCGTTAATAAGGCTTAACAGATGATGGCTCGAAGCCGTTATCTTCTGCGCGTATTCTCTCGCCTTGTCCGCGTTGTCCGCGTCCTTCTCCAAAAGCGCCGCAAAGCCCACGATAGCGTTCATCGGCGTACGTATATCGTGCGACATATTTGAAAGGAAATTACTCTTCGCCTCATTCGCGCTTCGCGCCGCCGTCAGCGCGTCCTCCATTTGCTTATTCATCTGCCGTTCCACCGTACGGTCGGACATAACGACGATGATCTTCTCATCGTCACTGATATTCATACGGTACAGCGTAACTCTGTACCACCTGCGCTCACCCGTGCTTTGATGCGTGTACACATAATCGCGGCTTATGCACCCGTTAAACGGGATCTCGCGAAGCTCCTTCGCCGAAGCTCTCGCGCCCTCCACCACGGCGCACCTCTCCAGCGCCCGTATATCCTTCTTCACCGCGTCCGCCGTAACGCCGATAAGCCGTTCCACGTTAGGGCTTATATAGTCCGCGCCCGACAATGACGAGTTAAGCATTATAAATATATCGTCAACGCTGTTTGAAAGCACATCAAACATACGCTCGCGGTACGCAAGCTCCGCCCGCGTCTTACGCGACTTGCTTCGTCCGCGTATAATAATTACCGTCACCGCCGCCGCGCCTATAAGCAGGAAGATAACGATAAGCGCGTTTATCGTGATTTTCTGTACCGACAAAAATCCCGCGCTGACGACGCTCTGCGGCACCGAGCTCAAAAGCACGTAGTCCTGATACCCCACCGGCTGATAGAGTATGCAGTACTTCACGCCGCCTATCTTACACTGCAAAAGTCCTCGCTCACCGTTTTGCCAGTCGTTTTGAATACCTTGAATCTCACCCTCGTCAAGATTGGACGCGCCCTTTAAATACGCGAGATAATTATCGAACACATTACCGCCCGTCTGCGTGGACAGAAGTATGCTTCCGTCGTCATGTATGACGAAGCACTTCGCCTTACCCGCGAACGCGTCCGCGTTGAGCGACTTTACCATATCCTCGTTCGTGTAGCTCAAGGCTATCGCGTCATACGCAAACCCTTCGTACTCCCCGCGCTCCACGGGCGCGGCGAACACCGTTACCTCCCGTCCGTCCGGCAGCGTTTCACCCGCCATAACGGGCTCACCGCCCGTCAGCTTGTCCCAAGCTTCACCGGTTTCAATATCACCGAGCGTTTTATCTATCGTCATGCACGTCTTACCGTAGGAAATAAAATAAAAATCCGAGAACCCCCAGTACTCCTTTTCACGCGCGAGGAAATCATGCTCCGAGGCGCTGTCGCCCGCGGCTTCGAGATAGCTTCCCCAGCTTTCCAAAAGTCCCCAATTACGCTCGACAAACGAGCCGAACGTGCGGTTTACCTGATCGTAAATTTCCTCCAAATGGTCTGTACTGTCCTCGTATATACGCTTGGAAATAAAATTAAAGTAGACCGTTCCTATCAAAACGACAGCAACGCCTACCGCGCATATTAAAAACGAAGATAACGACTTCCCGAATTTTTTCCGCATAAATACGCCCAAGCTCCTTAAAGTGATAAAATAACTCTTTTATACATATAATTTATCTAATTCTATCATGCCCGGCTCAAAAAGTCAATCCCGACAAAGCCTCTCCGCGTCTTACTTTTTAAACTCATACCTGCCGCTTGAAAGCTCCTTTTCCCCGCCCCAGGGCAGCGTAAGACGCGCCGTGGTATTAGGCGGCACGACGCACTCGTAACAAACCGAGCCGTCCTCACCGACGCGCCACTCCGACTCTATTTTCCCGTACGGCGACACGTGAAAGCCCTTCGCGTATTTCAGTCCGCCGCCGATAACGGGCGAAAGCAAAAACCTCTTATACCCCGCCTCGATAGGCTTTATTCCGAGCACGCGCCCCATTATCCACTCACCTATCGAGCCGTACGCGTAATGGTTGAACGAATTCATCGCGTCATCGCCGAACGTTCCCGTTTCCGCGATGTACGAGTCCCACCGTTCCCAAACCGTCGTAGCGCCGTTTTTCACGCTGTACAGCCACGACGGATTTCCTTCCTCACAAAGCAGATCAAACGCCGCCGCGTCAAGCCCTGCCTTTGACAGCGCGGGCGCGAGATGCGATATACCCAAAAATCCGACCGACAGCCGTCCTGCGTTACGCTCTAAGCTGTCCTTAAAATACCGCGCCGCGCCGCTGATTTTATCCTTCGGTATAAGCTCAAAATCGATTGCGAGCGCGTACGATGTCTGACTCGGCTTTAACGCCGAACTTTCCGAATAATACTCCTCATCCTCACCGACGTAAGCGACCGACGCGTCCTCCTTCACCCAAGCCTCGTTAAACGCCCTTTTCATGTCCTCAAATCGCTTGCGGTACTTAATTTCGTCGTCCTTTTTACCGAGCAGCGACGCCGCGCGCGACAAAATATCCGCCGAACGCGCCGCATACGCCGTAGCCGCATACGCGGACGGCGTGGACTTGTCGAACGCGAGATGATCGCCGCGCCGCTGTTTAAGCTGCAAAAACGGCTCCGACGCTTTACACGGATACTCTCCGCAGTTTTGTCTGTCCGCCCCGCTTTGATACTCCACCCACTTTTTCATCATACCGTAGCACTTTTCTATAATACGTATATCGCCATACGCGCGGTACATTTCCCACGGCACTATGACCGCCGCGTCACCCCAGCCGCCGCAGCCGTCAAAACGGTTGTCGCCGCCAAGCGGAGCCGTATCGGGAACCGCCCCGTTTTTGTTGTACATAAGCTGCGCGTCCATAAGGTCTGTGAGCCACTTTTCCGTAAACGCCTTCGTATCCATATTGTACGCGCCCGTGCGCGCGAACACCTGCGCGTCACCCGTCCAGCCCATACGCTCGTTACGCTGCGGACAATCTGTAAGCACGAGCAGCGAATTACCGCGCTGACCGTTTATAATATTTTTATACAGCCTGTTTATAAGCGGATTTGAACACTCGAACCCGCCCGTGACCGCGCGGACGTTTGAAATTACAAGCGCCTCCACTGACACGATAACATCTTGCCCGATTTTTTCACCGCACCCGCTTACCTCAACGTACCGAAATCCGTGCGACGAAAACGACGGCACAAACACATCGTCCTTGCCGCGAAGCGTGTAAACGTCCGTATTCGCCGCGCTGCGCAGATTTTTAACGTACACCTTCCCGTCCGCAAGCATCTCGCCGTACCGTACTTTTACGCACACGCCCCGCGCGCCGCTAAATCTGACGCGCGCCGTACCGACAACGTTTTCACCCATATCGTATATAAAATGTCCGTCGGCGCTCTCACCGATAAACCTACCCTTTATCGTATTAACTATCCTCGCCGCGCCGCCCTTTTCGGCGCTCAATATAAATTCCGCGCCCGAAAGAGAACCGTTTGTCGGCGTGACCGCGCCCTGCTCCTTAACGCCGCACCTAACCCACCGCGCGTCGTTAATATCGCGCGCGTCATACTCAAAACGCGCGTCATACGTCGTACCGTCAAAGTAATCACCGCTTATAAGCGCACCCTTATCCGTGTACTGCCAGCTGCCGTCCGTCACCGTGACAAGTCTTTCACCGTTTTCGTAAACGACGACGAGCTTCGCCAAAAACGCGTTTTCCCTGCCGTAAACCATCGCGCCGCTGTAACCGCAAAAACCGGAGTAATGACCTTTACCCACCACGGCGCTCACGGAATTTACACCGTCCTTTATAATATCCGTAACGTCGAACGTCTGATACTGAACGCGCAGCCTGTAATCGGTAAAGCCGGGCTTGTAAAAATCCTCGCCGACTTTTTCCCCGTTCACATACGCCTCATACATACCCCGCGCCGCCGCGTACAGCCTCGCCGACCTCACTTTACCCTCCGACGTGAAAACTTTCCTGACGTTCACGCCGCTTACCGGGCACACAAGCGGAAAATCGTCCTCAACTACGACCGCGCCGTTTTCATACCTGCCAAGCTCTGAAAAAACTCCGTTTTCAAAATCATCCTCGCGTATCACGCCCGACGCGCTCTCGATTTTAAGACGCTCCACGACCGTCCTTTCACCGCGCGCGTCAAACCCTATCATCATAAGCCGCGCTTTTCTCGGCGCTTTCGGCGTATCATTGGGCAGTATACTTTCACCCTCCGCCACCGTTATACCGTCTGCTTTAAGCGTGACGCGCGTCCTTTTCACGTAAAGAAAAACACAGTGCCGTTTCCCTTCACCCATCTTCACTCGATACGACGCGAGCCTCTTTTTATACGGCTCACCGCCGCCCCAAGCGTCGTCGGACACCTCGTACACATCGGCGCGTTCTTTGCCGATTTCAAACAAAACGTAATTGTCACGGTCACGCGCGTTCACCGCGAGGCGGAGCGTATCGGAAACATACGTGCAGGAAAGGGCGTACTCGTCAACGTCAAACGTGTTCACGTCCTCAAAGGGACTTCCTATCCACTTTGCCCCGTCCCACACCGAGAGATCACAGCCCATAAGCCCCGTTTCAAACCGAGCCGCCGCGCCGGCGCTCTCATCACCGTCCCACACGGTAACGTGCCACGTGTATATTGTGGAAGGCTTAAGCTCTTCGCCGCCGTATTTAACGTATAAGGACCTGTCTGAGATAACCTTCCCGCTGTCCCAGACGGTAACGCCGCCTTGGCGCACTTCTACTTGGTACGCGGTCTGCGCCGCGCCTCGCGCGTCCGACTTTATCTTCCACGAAAACGCGGGCGCTTTAACGTCTATCCCGATCGGATCATACAGATCCTCTGTCCTCAAATCATATATCTCCACCTGATCATCTCCCAACTCCCCTCATTTTACCACACCCCCCAAAATAAATCAACACAACACCATCACAAAACTCCCGCCCACCGCATGCCTTCCCCTTGCTACGGCGTTTGTTACCCCGTAAGGCTCCCCTTGCTACGGCGCTTGTTGCTTCGCTGTTAGCCTCCCCTACTAGGGGAGCTGTCAGCGTAGCTGACTGAGAGGTTTGTAGGGGACGGCGCCCTCGACGTCCCATCCCCGTAGGGGCGGTCATTGGCCGCCCGCAAGCCTCCCCCTTTGCTACGGCGTTTGTTACCCCGTAAGGCTCCCCTTGAGGGGAGCTGTCAGCGTAGCTGACTGAGAGGTGGCAGTAGGGGCGGATATCATCCGCCCGTTAGCCTTCCCCTTTGAGGGGAAGGGGGACCGCGTTAGCGGTGGATGAGGTGTCTGTAGGGGCGAACCGTGTTCGCCCGCGGGGGTATCCAAAGGGGGCAACGCCCCCTCTGGTCGTTTCAAGGGGGTGATTCCTAAGAGGGGGGAAATCGAAATCCCCCCTCTTAGGGTTTTTGGTTCTTTTTTTAAAAAGAACATCATACTATTTATCTTTTTTTATTTTCTCTGTTGTTAAACCGCCAAAAATATGTTAGAATAATACAATAAGGTGATAATTCAACGATATTCGACTGAAAAGAGGCGCATTTTCATATGCAAAAATACAATAAAAAAACCGTAAAAACGGCTTTAAATATGGCGATCCCGTCGATCGTGGAATCATTTTTCGTCGCACTCGCGGGACTTGTCGACTCACTCATGGTAAGCTCACTCGGCGCGAACGCCGTCGCCGCGGTCGGTCTTACCACCCAACCCAAATTCATGGGACTTGCGATATTTTTAGCAATAAACGTATCACTTTCTGCACTTGTCGCGCGCCGCTTCGGCGAAAACAAACGCAATGACGCGAACAACATACTCATCACCGCCCTCGCGCTTATCGTAGGACTTTCCATAGTTCTCAGCATAGTATTTGTCGCGCTCGCGCCGCAGATCATGACGCTTTGCGGCTCGTCGCCCGAAACTCACGACAGCGCCGTCACGTACTACCGCATCATAATGGGCGGCATGATTTTCAACTGTGTGCAAATGGGCATAAACAGCGCCCAGCGCGGTGCCGGCAACACCAAAATCACGATGCGCACCAACATTACCTCGAACACGATAAATATAATTTTCAACTACTTCCTCATAAACGGACACTGCGGCTTCCCCGCGCTCGGCATCAAGGGCGCGGCGCTCGCGACAGTTCTCGGCACCGTCGTGTCGTGTATAATGAGTATACTGTCACTCATGAAAAATAACATTTTCGTAAGCATACCGTACATAATAAAAGAAAAAATCGTACCGTCACTGCAGGCGCTCGGTCAAATTATCAAGGTCGGCTACAGCGTATTCTTCGAGCAGATACTCATGCGCGTAGGCTTCATGATGACAGCCGTAATGGCGGCGAAGCAAGGCAACGCGTCCATGGCTGCGCATCAGGTCGGCATGAATATACTCGGTCTGTCGTTCGCCTTCGGCGACGGCTTACAGACTGCCGCTGTAGCGCTCATCGGCAGGAGCCTCGGTGAAAAAAAGCCCGAACGCGCAAAGGAGTTCGGGCGTACCTGTCAGATGATAGGCGGTATTATTTCGGTATCACTTGCGGTAATATACTTCTTCGGCGCGAAGCTCATGATGGGACTGTTCTTCAAGGAAGCCGACATCGTCGCCATAGGCGTTACCATCATGCGTATAATGATACTCGTCGTTCTGTTCCAAGTACGTCAGGTCATTTACATGGGCTGCCTGCGCGGCGCGGGCGACACGCTTTACACCGCCGTTGCGTCAACGATAAGCGTTACGCTTATACGTACCGGCGTATCGTACATATGCGGCTACACGCTCGGCTGGGGACTTGCGGGTATATGGCTCGGCATACTCGGCGACCAAATTGCAAGGTACATATTCGCCACCGTACGCTTCAAAGCCGGCAAATGGATAAGCATAAGAATTTAAAATACGCGCCTTACCAGTACATTTCCCATTTACCGCCGCTTACGAGGCGCGTCAGCGCCTCCATATAGAAGTAATCGCCCCACGTGTTGCACTCGTCCACGCCGCCGTTACGGCAGCTGTTCGTCGGCGTTTTACGCGAATACGTGCCGTGGAGCAAAAGTCCGTTAGACTGCTTAGTGTCTTTTACGGCGCACGCATCCGCCGTTGCTTTTAAAATACGCTTTGCCGCGCCCGTGTAATACTCCGCCTCATCTTTTGGCAGATTTTTGGACATTTCCAGCATACCGCATACCGCGATCACAGCCGCCGAAGAATCGCGCGGCTCCGCACTTCCGGTATCAAAATCAAAATCCCAGTACGGCACGAGGTCGTCGGGCAAATGCTCTATAAAATAATCCGTCACGCGGCGGAATATATCGGCGTACCGCTTATCTCCCACACGCTCGTAAGCGAGCGCGCTGCCGTATATCCCCCACGCCTGACCGCGCGCCCACGCGCTGTCGTCGCGGTTGCCTTGATTTGTAACGCCCTTTACTCCCTCACCCGTGATCGGATCAAAAAAGTACGTGTGATACGTCGAATCGTCGCCGCGCACTATATACTTCATCGCCGTTTTTATATGACGCTCCGCCTTGTCGCGGTACGATAGATCACCCGTTACCTCACTTGCCCAAAACAGCAGAGGCATATTCATAAGACAGTCTATGATAAGGCGGTAATTGTCCGCCGCACCCATCTCACCCCACGCTTGGAAAAACTGTCCCTTCTCATGGAAACGCGTCATGAGATTATCCGCCGCTTTAACAGCAGCTTTTTTAGCGTCCTCACTGCCCGTGAGCTTATACGCCGCGACGCACGAGGGCGAGTACAAAAAGCCCATATCATGATGATCCACATTTGTTTTTTCCTCTATTCTTTTAAGAAACGACAGCACCTGCTCCGTCGCCGCTTCTTTAAGCTTTTCATCGCCGCTATGCTCATAGGCAAGCCACACCTCACCCGTCCAAAAACCTTCCGTCCAGTCGGTGTTGTACGACTTACCGTAAAAATTATTCTCACTGTTCGCCGTTGGGAAACAGTCAAAAAATTCGTCCACATTCTCCCGCACGAGCTTTACCGCCAAAGAAAGCGCTTCCTCCGCTTCCACCGCCGTCATTTGCGGGTATGTTAAAAGCTGTTCCTCAGTTATCATAATTTTTCCCTTTACCTCAACTCACCGTGCTTTTCGTAATGCGAAACCTCGGTGATTTTATTTTCCTCATCCACGAAAACCACCGCGGGCTTATGCTTTCGCGCCTCCTCCTCCGTCACGGAGCAGTACGCCATGATAATTACCTTATCACCCTTTTGCACGCGTCTTGCCGCCGCACCGTTAAGACATATAACGCCGCTGTTTTCCTCACCCGCTATCGTGTACGTTTCAAAACGCTCACCGTTATTTATATCCACTACCTGTACCTTTTCGTATTCCAATATCCCCGCCGCCTTTAAGAGCGCGCAATCGACCGTCACGGAGCCGACGTAATTAAGCTCCGACTGCGTCACGACGGCGCGGTGGATTTTTCCCTTGAGCATCGTTATTTCCATTACTCATTCTTCCTTTACTCAACAATAAAATTATCTATAAGCCGCGTTTTACCTATATACACGGCAGCCGCGCACAAAAACGGCTTTTGTATCTTCACAAGCGGCTTGAGGTCATTATAGTCGACCGCCTCGACATAATCGATTCTCGCAAGCGGCTCCCTTCTGATTTCATTCTCGACCGCCTCGATAACCGCCGCGGCGCTTTCCTCACCGCCCTCGACCATACCTTTGCCTATATTAAGACCGCGCGAGATACAAAGCGCCGCCTGACGCTCCTCACGGCTCAAATACGTGTTACGCGAGCTTTTTGCAAGCCCGTCCGCCTCACGGACTATCGGACAGCCGACGATTTCTATATCAAAGTTAAGATCGCTTACCATTTTACGTATAACACAAAGCTGCTGCGCGTCCTTCTGTCCGAAATACGCTCTGTCGGGCGTCACGATATTGAAAAGCTTGCTTACCACGGTACACACGCCCGCAAAATGCGTCGGACGCGTCTTACCGCAAAGCACCTCGGTAATTTTCGTCATATTCACCGTAGTGAGCGCGTCACGGTACATTTCCTCCGCCTCGGGATTAAATATAACATCCGCGCCCGCCGCCTCACAAAGCGCCGCGTCCGCGTTTATATCGCGCGGATACGTTTCAAGATCCTCGTTCGGTCCGAACTGCGTCGGGTTCACGAAATCACTCACCACCACGCGGTCGTTTTCACTGACCGCGCGGTCTATAAGACTTTTATGCCCCTCATGCAGATAACCCATCGTGGGCACAAGTCCGACGGACAGCCCGTTCTTTTTCCAATCCTTTACCACGGCGCGAAGCTCGTCTATTTTCTTTATAATGCGCATTTTAATTATCCTCCGTAACTGCCTTCATAGTATCTTCATCTATTTTGAACGTATGCTCCTTTGACGGGAACGAGCCGTTTTTGACCTCCTCAATATACCGTTTAAATCCGTCTTTCATCACCTCACCCACATCCGCGAACCGCTTCGCGAACTTCGGCGTAAAGTCTGCGTACATTCCGAGCATATCCTGATACACGAGCACCTGACCGTCACAGCCCGCGCCCGCGCCGATACCTATCGTGGGTATCGACAGTATGTCTGTCACATACTCGGCGAGCGCCGCCGGCACGCACTCCAGCACGACCGCGAACGCGCCCGCCTCCTCGACCGCTTTCGCGTCGGCTATAAGACGCTTCGCGTCCGCGACGGACTTACCCTGCACCTTAAAGCCGCCGAACGCGTTCACCGACTGCGGCGTCATGCCTATATGTCCCATAACGGGTATGGACGCGTTCACAATGGCGCGTATATGCTCCTTAAATAGAGTACCGCCCTCCAGCTTTACCGCATCTGCATACCCCTCTTTAACGAGCCGTCCCGCGTTTATGACAGCGTCACGCACAGAGGCTTGGTAGGACATAAACGGCATATCCGTGACCACAAAAGCCTGTTTTGACCCGCGCGCGACAGCCGCGCTGTGGTGGATCATATCCTCCATGGTAACGGGCAGCGTGTTATCATAGCCGAGCATCACCATACCGAGGGAGTCCCCCACAAGTATAGCGTCCACGCCCGCCGCGTCCTCGAGCGACGCGGTAGTGTAATCGTAGGCGGTGAGCATAGTCACCTTACCGCCCTCGTTTTTTGCCTTTTGAAATACAGCTATCGTGTTCTTCATTTTCATTCTCCTTAAAACCGATTACCGTGATATGTTATATTCTACCACAAACCCCGCGTGAATACAATAAATTTTTAATTTATATTTAATCGTAACCACATCTCCCCCTTTCACGCAAAAAAAGAGCCGCAAGACCTTCACATCTCACAGCCCTTTATTTTTCGTGATCGGCACATAGTCCCCGACCACAGACTCTTGGAGGGATCTATCAATATATCTCAATATCATAAACTTCAAAAAATTCGGCTCCGCTTGGTATGTATAAAGACGGTATATTTTCGCGCGCCTTGGATAATGAGCCAAGGTTACTTATAGTCATGGTATATGTGTCCAACTGGTATCCGTCCATATCATAAAATTTGAAATGTATTTGAGCCGTTACGGTATCGCTTCTGTTGTTTGTGACAACACAGGCTAAGCGACTTCCAAAAGCTCCGATTTCCGATACGCAATCGACCGTAATGCCGTTGATAGTGTACGTATCGATTATATCTTCTTCACTTTCTTGCGGCACATAAGAGCTTGCTTGTGTAGTGGCAGGCTGCTGCGGTGCACTGTTTTGTGACTGTGTCGGAGTATCATTATTCGTCTGTTTATTCACCGCGGCGTCCTTACGCACACTTTCCGCGTTGGTAGCAGCAGTGTAATCGGATATATCATCCGGAGTTCCTAATATATCTTCTACCGTTCCATCTTCATATACTTTATATGCACTCCATAATTTAGAATCTTTACTCCATGTATATGCTACGTTATAATAATATCCGTGAGCGTCGTTTGAACGCTGACTGTAGGCATATATATAGCTGTCACTCAAAGAAGAGTCGTAACCTTTATATCTTTTCAGAATTTTAACAGCCAATTCTCCGTCAAAGACATAAGTATCAATTAAGGCTTTTATATCCTTTTCCTTCTCTGCCTTCAGCGATTCGGCTATTGCGTCCTGCTCGGCTTTCTCCGCCGCTTCTTTTGCTTCCTGTTCGGCTTGGCGCTTTGCTCGCTCTTCTTCATTGCGCTTTTCCTGCTCCTGATACAGCGGCAACAGCTCATTTTTGAGATTTATGGCTTCAGCGTTATCCGGTTCGGCTCTAAGGGCATCTGTAATAAGACTATAAGCTTCAATATAGTTACCCTCATCCTTGTATCGTTTTGCGGAATTTATCTTGTCCGCCGTATCTTTTTTTGTCTTTTGCGCAGATAATTCACGTTTTAATGTCAAAGCCTCTTGATTGTCTAAGTCTTTTCTCAACACATTATCTATGTGTAACAAAGCCGAATCGTAATCTTCCACGACCTGCGCCTGTGCAGCCAACGCCAACTCCTTTTGTATGTATCTGTGATTTATGTAAAAACCCAAACATACTGAGATTATCAGCAAAATTACAATCGCTGCTATACATAACGGTATATGATTTTTTAATTTGTCCCTCAATTCTTTAAGTTTATCCATAACTGTTACCTCTCAGCATGTTATTATATATAGTATCTGCTAAATAATATAACTCCGCCGATTGCATTTACGATTACCAATAATAGTCCTATTGATGAAAGAACGATTCCGGCAACAGAATACTTGGCGTTTTTTGTTTTTCCTATAATGCCGAAAATCAAACCGACGATCGAGCACGGCAAACCCAATATGGGCAGTAGAAATAAAATCAACGAAACTATGCCCAATATGAGAGCCACTATTCCCTGAGAAGCGCTTCCTGCGGCGGGTGCAGGCTTGATTTGATTTGGCTGCGTATTAGCGTATGTATCGGCGGGAACAGGATCTACGACACTGGGCTGCTGCGCCGCCTCGCTGATTTTATCGTTTGATTGCGTTTCCGTGCTTGGCTGAATTTCAGGCTTATTACTTGGCAGCGCCGCTTCCTGCGGCTTCGGTATGGGCTGAGCCTCAGGAACCGGCTGCGAGCTTTCCGTCGGCTGGGCAACTTGAGCCTCGGGAACAGGCTGCAAGCTTTCCGTCGGCTGGACGACCTAAGCCTCGGGAACCGGCTGTGAGGTTTCCGTCGGCTGGACGACCTGAACCTCGGGAACCGGCTGCGAGGTTTCTGTCAGCTGGGCGGCTTGAGCTGAATAAGTATTCTGTGCATTGCCGCTTTCCGTTGCCGTCTGAACCTTTTCCGTCGAAGAAATATCCGGATTTGGTGAAACTTTTAACCCGTGTACTCTTTCCATTCTTACTGCGTTGCATACGCCCTGATAAAATTTCTTCCAATTTTTATCTTTATCGATCTCGTAAAATTTATTTGCCTGCATATCCTTTATCCAAACGGTTTTACTCTGTCCAAACGCAACTCCGCGCTGTAAATTGCCAACCTCGAATACATAACTTCCGTCCGCTGAAGCGAGGCGTTTTTCGGTGAACACATTGCCGCCTTTCGCCGTATCCTCCACTTGCTTCAAAAATTCGTCATTGGCGTTTGTGATAAAGAGTTCCTTTACCAGTTCTACCATTTGCTCGGCAGTGAAACGTATTGTTTCACGCTTTGAAACCTTTTCAACCAATTTATCGGTCATATTCTCAAAAATCCCCATTTCCCCTCACCTTTCTTTATCATATCTGTGTCTTTCCGAGTATCCATACGTCCCCATCGGTTTTCTCGCGTTTATCCGGTAAAGCACTCATTCCCGAATACAATACGCACAAATACGGATTTTATAATAGAATAATTATACCATTGACTTTTCTAATTGTCAATATATTCATTTCTAATAGTAATGTAAAAGCTGTTGTTTCATGTTATCATGGCATATATAAAAGGTGATTTAGAGGTGATTTATATGGGAGATACGCTTGGAAAACGGATAAAAGAATTTCGTAAGAAAAAGAATATGACGCAGCTTCAGCTTGCGACAATGGCATTCATAAGCGAGAGTTATATGGCGTTGATCGAGTCGGATAAGCGCCACCCAAGCACGGATGTCATTATTAAAATTGCGGAAGCTCTTGGCGTGAGCTCTGATTACCTCTTGTTTGGAGATATCCCGAAAAATGAAATGACGCTGTTTAACTCATGGAAAAATTTAATGAACGGCAGAACACCGGACGAAATAGACGCAGCACATAAGCTGGTAGCTTTTTTCTTTAAAAGCATCGATAAAAGAAAATCATAATTTGTGTTTAACCCATGCAAAAATTTAATGAATGTCAGACCTTTACACAAAATAACCGCAGCCCATAAACCGGTACGTTTTTTTCTTTAAAAGCATTGACAAAATAAAATCATAATATAGTCTAACCCACGAAAAAAATTTAATGAATAGCAAATCTTTGCACAAAATAACCGCAGCCCATAAATTTGTAACTTTTTTCTTTAAAATCATCGATAAAAGAAAATCATAATATAGTTTAACCCACGCAAAAATTTAATGAATGTCAAACCTTTGTACAAAATAACCGCAGTTCATAAACTTTTCTTTAAAAGCATTGACAAAATAAAATCATAATATATGTTTAACTCATGAAAAAATTTAATGAATGTCAGCCCTTTGCACAAAATAACCGCAGCACATAAACTTTTCTTTAAAAGCATTGACAAAATAAAATCATAATATATGTTTAACTCATGAAAAAATTTAATGAATGTCAGCCCTTTGCACAAAATAACCGCAGCACATAAACTTGTAACTTTTTTCTTTAAAAGCATTGGTAAAAAGTCATAATATAATTTATAAATTCGTTAAATACAACCACCTTTCACCCCACCACAAAATATAATAAAACACACCCCACCCGCACACTCTTTCATAAATATGCACCCCATATGCGCGCCCTTTACCCCCGCCCGCACAAAGAGCTGACATTAGGTTGTCGGGGAAACGGCGGGGTGAGGGCACCCCGACACCCCGCCGCCGTATGCGCGAACCTCATCCGCCCGCCCACGTGGGTGTCCACGAGGGGGCTACGCCCCCTCTGGTCGTTTCAAGGGGGTGATTCCTAAGAGGGGGGAAATCGAAATCCCCCCTCTTAGGGTTTTTGGTTCTTTTTTTAAAAAGAACACCCTTCCGCACATCCCCGATGTGCCAACATTAACAATCGTATGTGCAAACCTCGCCCGCCCGCTATTCATTGATTACGGCGGGGTGAGGTGAACGACGCTTTAGCGTCGTAGGCATAGAGCTTGCTCGTATGCCGTAGCAAGGGCAGCCCGCCCTACAAAACATAAATAAAATGCATGCCGTAGGGGCGACCTTCACGGTCGCCCGTTAGCCTCCCTTGTCAAAGGGAGGGGGACCGCCGAAGGCGGTGGAGGGATTCCTTCCCCGCCCGTTTTTACCACTTTACAAACACATTCTTTTGTGTTATAATACATTTGCAACATAAAACTTTTATATTTTTTTATTCCTGAAAATCGCTTGTTTTTTTCTTTGCAAAAAAACGTGCGCTCTTTTTAGCATAGCGATTGTCAGGGACAATTATTTGTTAAAAGTTTTGTGTTGCAACAAGCGAGCGTTTGTTTTTTACGCGTCGCTTTGCGGCGCGTTTTTTAATTAAAACCGCGGCTTCATTGCTACAATTCTACAACCATCGTAGGGGCGGCTTGAGTGTCAAGAGTAACATGGTATACAGGAGTGTAAGCACATGGTATACAACTTACACTCTTGTTATTTTTCTGTGTATCAGTTCTCCGTTCTCGTTACTGAATTCTGCTATTTTAAAGTTTCTATAGCATGCAGAAAATGTTCCGTCCCTATCATTCGCTCGTATTTCTATGTATTCATTCTTCATTGTTTCGCTTAAATATATCTGCCATCTGTTAAATCTTAAATATCCCCAGCTGTTTACCTTTATTACATGGTTTTCTCCTCCATATTCATATTTCTTAATTTCTTCTTCATATTCTCGGCTGCTTGCCTCATATACCTCCGACGGACTTTTCATTCCTAACGCTTCATGCGGTCTGTCGTTATTATATTTTTCACGCCATTTCTGAAGTTCCGTATCAGCTTCTTCAATATCTCGAAAGGTTCTTTGGTTAAGCAGCTCCGCTTTCATCGTTCTGTGAAATCTCTCTATCTTTCCCTGCGTTTGTGGGTGTTTCATTCTTCCGTGTATAGGCAGAACATCATGGTTCATCAGCCATTTTTCAAATTGTGTATATCCGTGTCTGAATCCCGCAAATTGCGCTCCGTTGTCCGATAATACCGCCTCCGGCATTCCGTATTCTTTAAATGCCGCCTCAAAACTCGGCAATACTATTCCCGCCGTACTCAAAGACGTTTTTATTTTTATCGAATATCTGCTGTGATCGTCTATTATCGTTAATGGATAACAGTATTTGTTATCATTTGTTTTAAACTCTCCCTTAAAGTCGGTTTGCCACATCTTATTGCATTTATCTTTTTCAAAACGCACATACGGTTTATGTTTAAGTGATTCTTCCGGCAATATGCAGGCATAACGGTGTAATATATTATTAATCGTCTTTATGCACGGGATCCCTATTATGCCCTCGTTTTCAAGAACATGCTTTATCTTCTTGGCTCCCCATGCAGGGTTATCGTTTCTAACGCTTACAATTAATTTCTCAATTGGCTCTGGCGTTTTATTTGTTATTCTGTTAGGTGTCTTCGGCATATCCGATAGCGGAAGGCCGTTTAGATAACGTTTAAGCCATTTATATCCTGTTTTTCTGGTTATGCCGAATTCTCTGCATAAAGCGCTAAAATTATTACAACAGATTGCGTTTGTTACAAATTCTTCTCTTAATTTTTCCATAGTTTTACACTCCCACGGCATAAAAACACTTCCTTTTCTAAGTATTTCTTGCCCTTTATTTTACCATAAAAGTGTTTACTATCTCCTTACACAACCTGTTTACTATGTTACTATACTATACACCGCGTTCGCCCACTTTAAGCCTCCCCCCATTTCCGTAGGGCGGGCTGCCCCCAGCCCGCCACCCCGCCCCCCCTCTGGTCGTTTCAAGGGGGTGATTCCTAAGAGGGGGGAAATCGAAATCCCCCCTCTTAGGGTTTTTGGTTCTTTTTTTAAAAAGAACACCCTTCCGCACATCCCCGATGTGTCAACGGTAATGGTATCACCATTTTCGGGTTATTCAAAATCACACAGCGGCGGGGTGAGGGCACCCCGCCCTACAACGCATGATTTAAAAAATCTCCTCCGCCCGCCCGCCGCAAGCGCCGAAGGCGCTAAATCGCGAAAAATCCAAAGCAAGTAATCGGCGTTAAAACGGCGCGTTTACAAGCCGTTAGCCGATACGCAGCGACGATTTTTCGCGAAAGAGGAGGCGCAACGGAGCGTTTGAGCGCTGACGTTTTTATGCAATATAAAACGTCGGCGCGAACGCTGCGCACCAAAGGTGCGCCCCTACTCACAAAAAGCCCAAAGCGAAGCGACGGCTTTTTGTGAAAAAGGAGCACCGTGCGGCATAGAAAAGAATCCTTTGCCAAAGCAAAGGATTCGTAAGACTGCCGCACGGTGCGACGTGGTGGAGATGAGGGGACGCGAACCTAAGACTTTTTTTGATATATCTATATATTATGACACCCCATAAACCGCATAAATACGCCATTTGCACGCTATAAGACTGTCTTATGATTTATCCGTTTTTTGTGCAAATTTCGTTAAAACGTGTAAAAACCGTGTACAAAAAAAGGGCGGTCACCCGCCCTTTTTGACATTACTTAATATAAAAACATCGTCATATCCGATTCGTTCGGTGTGCCGATGTTTTTAATCATACAGTCCCGCCCGGTCGTTTATGACGATTAAACGCAAAAGGTCGTTTGACAGGTCAAGACAGTTATCCGCAACGCCGGAAATTATACCTCTATCCATGAGTTTTTGCACTGTCGGCTTCGCCCACTCCGGCATATTATTATCCATATACCTGTAAATTTTCGGCTTTATTTCTTCAATTGCCTTTTTCAATCCCGCAATTTCACTCTTTAATTCCTCATACTGTGTCACTGTTAGTCCCTCGCTTCCATTTAATATTCTTTTTACCATTTCCTTGAAGTCTGCCCAACCCTGAGAGTTATCGTTTGCCCATTGTGCCGGGCATGACTTATCCCACACATCATAATGTCGCAATACATATGTATCAACATTACCTGCGGATATATCAAGATGTTTACACAACTCCGCGCATAAGTACGCCGCATTCGATATGGTTTTTTTCGACACGACATGGCCGCCGCTACAACACATTTCTATATTAACGCTATTAAGATTTCTACAATCTTTATGTTTGTAATGCGAGGTTCCGCCTACCGCCCACGCCGCATTATTAAGGGCAACGGATTGATAGCAGGTATTTTCGTCTACAAAATAGTGAGCCGAGGCACCACGCGAACCGCTGTGGAAATAATTTGCATTTGCTTTAGCCGTGTCAGAACTATTCCCGGTATAATGCATAACAATATATTTGATGTTACGACTTTCATAACTGTAATAGTTGCTCGTGCTCGACAACAGGTTAGTAATTATCGTAATGCCGGCGAAGGATTTAATTGGGAATCCCTCTGTAACCGTTCTTGCCATGGTACACACGCCCTTTCTTACTCATTTTTTAGCTTATGCATTAACTCGTCTGCGCGAATGGCAGCATCGGAAAAGCTGTTGTTCTTCCACCATGCAATTGTGGCCGCGATAATCGTCCATGCGGTCGAGATGACCGTGGAAATATCGTCGTCGGCAATGTTAAGCGGACTAATACCGAGCATTGCCAGAACCTGATTTATCAGCGCCAGCGCTAAAATAATTGTCCTAATTAATGTACCCTTTGAAACTTTCATTGCCAAATTTCCTCCTTTCATTACATGCCCTTAATATTGTCGGGCATATGTGCTCCGATATTAAGATGTCTATTAAGCTTGTCGAGCGCGTCCTTGCACGGTCCATCACACCCGTGTTCAATTAACCCCTCTAACGCACCTTTCAAGCCATAGCATATTACCGTCAGTTCCTCATTCTGTCGTTTGTTGATTTCAACCTGTTGCTTGTTTAACATTATCTGTTTGTGACAAAAGAAAATTGCGCCAACAAGAGCCGTTATAGCCGTCAACAAACTTGCCATTTTGATGATCGTATCAGCAGTTATATACACCGTTTACACCGCCTCCGCGTCTATCATCTTCACAAGCTCGCCGTACTGTTCCTGTGAAATTCTGTCCGCAAGCAAAAACACGTCAAGCTTGTCTTTCATTTCCTGCGCGTCAAACTGTCCGCGCTCGATTATTGATTTACAATATGTGTACGTCATGATAATTCCTCCTTAAATTCCCAGTTCTAACTTTGACAGCCGATAGTCCAAGTCTATTTGATACTCCGCCTGCTGTGCGGGCTGTGCCGCCTCGTACTCCTCGCGGCTGCGATACTTTATCATTTCGTTAGCCGTGAACATCGGGTCTGCCTCGCCCGACACATCAACGCCGTCAACCCACGCATACGCCGATACGTCAATATCTTCATGGCTTACCAGCTCGTATCGCTTATGTTTGGGTATCTGCTGTTCTGACCATTCTTTCCACTCCGCGTCGGTTAAATAATACTCGCGCGTTATGCCTTCGGTATTTTCGGGCAGGAACACGGGATTGTAATATTCGCGTATTTCAGCTTTATGTTTGACCAATGCGATTTTGCCATTCTCTATTTTTATACGTTCCATGATTTTACCTCCTGTTAAAATGATGTGCATAAAACGGCATCGCTCGGCAGTTTTACGTTATGGTATTGGCATCCTATGAAATTACCCGTGAGCGTTGCAACCTGCGTTGCTTCGCTGTATATGACCGAGTTGATGACTGTCCCTAACACATTAACTTTGTTCCAGTCGCCATGAAAGTCGTGATAATGTAATTTGCAACAATTCAGCATATTGTTTCTTCCGTGTAGATCGATAGTACCACTAACAGAATCAGCTGACGAATTTGTAAGTTCTATGTTAAGCGCATCACATATCAGGTTATCACGTGATATATGTGCATTGCCTTTTTTTACCGTCAATGCGATGTATCCGCCTATCACCCTTACCGGTGTGGCGTTTGTTGATTGATAATCTGCATTTTCAGCCACAGCAAAGCAGCCGCTACCTCCATTTTGACAATTTGTCGTCAATGATATGTTTGAATTGTGCGAAGCGAATGAATGTTGCCCCAAAAACGCCGCATATGTATCGGTAGTCGTCAGATTATGCACTCCTGTCGCTGTCATGGTCAGTGTTACGTTATCTATCCGCACATCATCATTGCCGCTGCCCTTATACAAATATTTCGAAATCGTATTCGCCGTGATTTTCATGTCGCGGAACACGATATTTCCTGTTGCCGAGCACGTCGCCAGTGCGTCAGATACATTAAACTGTGTACCGTCGCCCATACCCTCAAATATAACGGGTTTGCTGATTGCAAACGCTGACGAAATATTGTACGTACCCTCCGCGAATACGATTTTACCGCCGCCGGATGGAATTGCGGCTAATGCGGACGTTATTTTCGACTGGTCTGCTGTGCCGTCACAAACGTAATCCGCCGCCGCTTTGGATTTTGCTGTGCTGTTTGATGCGGCTATGACAACGGTACCAACCGCGCCGCGCTCGCCTTTGTCACCTTTTGCGCCTGTATTGCCGGTCGCACCTTGCGCGCCGCGTATACTTCCGCGATACGTCCATTTCGCGGTTGTGCCGCTGCCGGCTGTGGTACACTCGTACACATAGCCGTATGATGTGTTGAGGTACATATCCCCGACCTTCACAAGCGGGCAGCCGGCGTAGCTGTTATTGCTGCCACTTGATGCGCTCATCGCCGTACCCGTGTACCATTTACTTCCGTTCATATTCACATTGCCACTGCCTGTGCCGATAAACAGTTCATGCGTGTCTATCGTGTAAAACGGTTCGCCCTCCGAGCCTGTAGGCAATTTGGATTTTAGTCCGCGCCTTAACTGTATTCTGTTCGCCATAATATCCCTCCTTAAAACGTTCCGCCGTCGATTGTGCTGTTCGCGTCATATTTAGCGTCCCACTTTGTCTTTTCCGCATCGGTCACAAAGCGGTGCGTCGTGTCCTCGGTTATGATCGTCGCTTCATGCTTTGCGGGGTGAGTGTAATTGTTCGCGCCGTCCGCGATACCCTTAAGCTTTTCTTTTTCCTCGTTCGTAAAGTCCGCCTCGGACAGACCCTTGCCTTCCTCTTTGTCAACCTTGTTTGTAATTGACGATTTTATTGCCTCGACCGCACTCTGATTTGTCTGTATGGCTGTCGCGAGTTCCATAAGCGTGTCGAGCATGTCCGGCGCGCCGTTTACAAGTGCCTCTATCTTTTTATCAACCGTTGTGTCCGTGTACGTCTTTGCCTCACCGAGCGCCGTCTTTACCGCCCCCGCAACGTCAGCCGTAACGAGTATCTTCTCACCGCCCGCGCCGCCGACGTAAATCTTCGCCGAATTTTTATCTTCGGTGTCGTACGCGATTACGACCTCGCCTTCCGCTATTTCCAAATCTTCCAAAGCGGATGCAAGTCCGCGTTTTAATAATATTGTTGCCATTTTTTACCTCCTATTTTTAATAAATTCCGCCATCAACTACATCGCCAATTCCGCCGCCCGAGGGTACGAATTTACCGAAATCCCCGCAGTCAAGCGGCGTAAGCGCGGTGTCGTCAAAGCTTCCGCCGTCAAGCGGTACGTCAAGCTGTGCCGTGCCGAACCAGCCGCCGTCGTAGACCGTCATGCCGAGCAAATCCCAAAGCATATCAAACTGACGTTCCGCCTCGGCAAGGTGCTCTAAGTATTCCCCGAGCGTAACTGTACCGTCCGCGATTATGTCCCAAGCGTTAACACGTTCAGCGGTTATACCATCTAAAACGTCCTTGTTTTCGTGCGTGTGCGCCTTTTCCGCTACCGGCTTGAATTGTGCGTCAAGTTCTTCCCTTGCCGCCGTTTCGTCGTTGATTCGGTCACTGAGAGCCTTGTCACCCTCGGCGCGCGCTGTAATCTCGTTGTCAATTCGACCATCGAGCATACTATCCGCGCTCTCGCGAGCGACAGCCTCTCTGTCGATACGCTGTCCGAGTGAGGTATCAGCGTCGGTGCGTGCGTTTGTTTCATTGGTAATTCGCACGCCAAGCGCAGTATCGGCGTTTTGCCGTGCAGTTGCCTCGTCGGTTATGCGTTGTCCGAGATTATTGTCTGCCGTTTCACGCGCCCTTCTCTCCGCCGCGACTGCGTCAGTGAGCGTCTTTTTATCCTTCGCGTGCGTATCCTCGAGGTCGTTATGCGCGTTTTGTACCGCCTCAAAATTTGCCTTGACCGCTTTCCACCAAACACGCAGACGTGTTGTTCCCTTGTATAGGGAAAAATCCAAATTTAATTTCACATCGTTTCCACTCCTTTCAAAATCCCAATCAATTGGGATTTTTGTATTATAAAAGCACGTCCGCCATGAACGTGCTACGGTGGTATTCCTTTATACATTTTCCGCCTCCTTGATTTTTCCGTCCGAGTGATGTATAATACACCAAAAGGAGGAATTTTTATGAAAAGATTTGTTTTAGGCTTTATCATAGGCGGCGTTATCTGTTCCGCCCTGACAGGTTTTGCCGTTGAATACGCCGTAACCGCGAACCCGTTTCCCGTAAAGGTCAACGGAGTTGAGAAGTCCATTGAAGGCTACAATATCAACGACAACACCTACTTTAAATTGCGCGACGTAGCCGACGCTGTGGGCGGTTTTACGGTCGGTTTTGCCGATAATACGATAACTATCGACACCCCGCAAATCGAGCCGCCGGAACCGTCGGAAACGCCGACCGCATCAACTGACGATTTGCCGCCGCTTAACGATTGTTATGCGTATACAATGGACGATTATTTGGCAGTATTTAATATTGACGGCAAGTATTACTTAGATGTGATGAATTTATTAGCCGCGCGCAACTTGGATTACCACAAATTTGATAAAAATTATATGATAAATTATGGGGGTTACTGTGATTTGGTTTCCTTGGACTATTACCAAAATGTTGTAATCCCAAATGTGAGAGAATTTATGAGAGATTAAGGGAGTATATCCCTTAATCTTT